>PLDF01000183.1 GCA_003135055.1 Bryobacterales bacterium
GCTGCGCTCCCGACCCGCTGCTCGGCGTCACGGATACCGCGGACGGCGCGGCCTGCACGACGGTGCTATCCGTGGCGCTGGCGCTTGCCGAACCGCCGCCCGATACGCTCACCGAATTCACCTGCGGCGAACTGGCGTTGGCCCCGACATTCACTGTTACCGTGATGGCCGGGTAACTGGAGCCGGCTGCCAGCACGTCGCTCCGCGTGCAGCTATTACCCCCGCTGGCGCAAGTCCACCCCGCCCCTGTCATCGCGGCTAGCGTCAGCCCCGCCGGCGCCGTCTCGGTCATCGTTATCGGCCCGTTGGTCGGCCCCGCCCCCGCCATGTCGCTCACCGTCACGGTGTAGGTTGCGCCCGTCTGCCCCTGGATGAAGTTACCCGAATGTGTCTTGGTCGCCGTCAAGACAGGCGCCTGTCCGATGATGGTTATGTCGTAGGCGATATCGCCTTGGGTTCCTCCGCCCGACACCACGGCCGTATTCGTCACAGGCGACGTCGCGGTGGCCGACACGTTCACCGTTACCGTAATGGCCGGATAACTCGCTCCCCCCGCCAGAACATCCGAACGCGTACAGGTCGCGCTCGAAAGCGTGCAACTCCAGCCGGCGCCTGCCATGGATGCCAGTGTCAGCCCGAAGGGCACGTATTCGTTCAACGTCACCTGCCCGCTGCTCGGTGAAGACGCTTGGGCGTTAATCGCGCCCACCGATCCGTTGGGCTGAGCGACGCTTATCTGGTTACTCCCCGTCCCGAGAGTCGCTCCTGCTCCCGACGCGTTACTTACGGTGACCGTATAGGTCGCGTTCTGCTGGCCTTGACTGAAATTCCCCGAGTGGGTCTTGGAGACGCTCAGGACCGGCCCGCCGGTCCCAACCGTCAACGGAAGTTCGTTTGTCGAGGTAAAGCAGCAATTCGATGCGAATGCGTTAACCCAGACCTGCAAGGTACCGTCGGAAGCGACCGTCGATGCCGGCACAGTGGCCTGGAGTTGCGTGGCGCTGACGAATGTCGTCGCCAGATCATAACTCCCCGGCCAAACCGTGATGGTGTCTCCGGAAGCAAAGCCAGTGCCATTGACAGTCAGCGTGGTGCTGGCGCTTCCCGCCGGGACCGCGGCCGGAGCTATGCTCGTCAAGGCGCGCAGCGGAGGAACGGTGAAATTCATGGGTTGCGACGGCGCGCCGCCCGGGTTAGTCGCTGTGATACTGACGGGACCGGGCGTCTGTATGAGATTCAGGGGCACGGTTAGCGACAGTCCGGCCCCCATGGCCCCGATATTGGTTCCGTTCCATGAGATCGTCACACCCTGTTGGAAACCGGAGCCGCTCACTTCAAGGTACTTGCTGGTGAAGAGCCCCGTATCCGTCCACCAACTGAAGGTGGGAAAAACGCTCGTCAAGGTGGGGACGGCCGGCGTAGTCGCGATCGTAAGGGTCACGGCATTCGAGGGTTGTTCCGCCGGGTTCGTCACAGTGATAGAAGCGGCGCCCGCGGCGGCGATTAGGGATGCCGGAACGCTCGCCGTCAGTAAACCTGAATTAGAGTAGGTTGTTACGAGGGCAGTTGCGTTCCAGTTGACGACGGCGCCGGATACGAAGTTCTGACCGGAAACAGACAGCGTGAAAGCGGGCCCTCCGGCCACCGCGACGCTGGGGAAGATATATGCGATGCTCGACGTTGGGGTCTGGAGGATGATGGTGGGATCGGTCGCTGTGCCGATGAGGGTGATGGTCTCGCCGCCGCCTGCCACTGTCGCGGTGTTGGCGACCAGGGATGGCGCACTGGTGGAAACGTTCACTGTCAGGGTGATGGCCGGGTAGCTCGAACCGGCCGCCAGAACGTCGCTTCGGGTGCAGATCAGCGTCGCGAGCGTGCAGTTCCAACCCGTTCCCGATATCGCCGCGGCCGTCAACCCCGTGGGCAGCGTGTCTGTCACTGTCACCGTTCCGTTGGTGGGCGATTTTCCGATATTACTGGACGTAATGGCATATGTTGCGCCCGTCTGCCCCTGGGTGAAGTTGCCGGTGTGGCTCTTGGCGATGGTCATTTCCGGGCCGGACGCCAGGATCGTGGTGGGGTCGGTCGCTGTACCGGTAAGAGTCTCGCCGCCGCCTGCCACCGTCGCCGTGTTAGTGACTAGGGATGGCGCACTGATGGAAACACTCACTGTCAGGGTGATGGCCGGGTAACTCGAACCGGCCGCCAGAACGTCGCTTCGGGTGCAGATCAGCGTCGCGAGCGTGCAGTTCCAACCCGTTCCCGATATCGCCGTGGCTGTCAACCCCGTCGGCAGCGTGTCCGTCACTGTCACGGCGCCGCTGGTCGCCATGTTTCCGGTATTGAGGGTCGTAATGGTATATGTGGCCCCGGTTTGTCCTTGAACCAAGCTGCCGGAGTGGCTCTTCGTGATTGTGATGTTCGGGCCGATCGGCGTCAGAGTGACCCACGTTCCGCGGCCGTGAGTACCTACGGCCAACAGATGCAACCCGGTGTTTAACTGCAAGCTGACGCCTTGAGCTTGAGCCAGCCCCGTGCCGTAAGGGGTCCAGGCGGAGTACGGGCTCTTTGAGAAGTAAACGCCGGTCTCGTTTGAGATATAGACGGTGTGGCTGGTATCCGTGTCGACTTTGAGGGACCAGGTCGGAACCTGAGGCAGGTTCCCGCTGATGTTGGTCCAGGACGCGCCCGAGTTCACTGTCTTGTAAACCTGCCCATTAGCGCCGTTAAAAGTGTTGATCACTGCATACGCGGTTGCGCCGGTGGCATCGTTGGGATCGACATCCAGCTCGTTGACGCTGGCGCCGGCCGGCAGATTTATAGCCGTCCATGTGGAGCCGTCGTTCGTGGAAATCCAAACGGAGACTCCGCCCGTAGCGATATAAATTGTAGGTGAGCCCGGGTTGACCGCTATGGAATTGATCGGGCGGCTCGAATCGGGGCTGGCGTGTGAAATCCAGCTTATGCCCTCGTTCACGGATTCGTAGAGCGCATCGCCACCGAGGAAAATGCGATTTCCATTGCTGGGGTCGGCGAAAATCGGGGGATAGAAATCGAAAAGACCGGAGTTTGAAATAGCCGGAGTCCGGCTCACCCATGAGCTGCCGCCATTGGTCGAGACCTGCATGAAACTGCTTGTGCCATAGCTGCCGATGGGATGCACGCTGTAAAAGAGGCTGCCGTTGGTCTGGCTGATCTGAGAAGCGCCGCCATCGCCGCCGCCGGTCTCGGTCCAGGTGGCGGATCCGGCATAGACCTCGGTTCCATTATCCTGACTGCCGCCGACCGCCGTCGTGATGGCAGTGGGGTGCAGGCCGATGCCAGTGAACTGGATGGTATTGAGATTGCCATTCAGATCGGTCCAATCGCTGTTAGACGGATTGAAAGACCAGAAACCGCCGTCGCTGCCCAGGAACACTTGGCCCGCGCCATTCACATAGAGCGCGTGACTATCGGTATGGGGTTCCACCGAATTCGCGCCGACGGTGATATCCGTCCAACTGGCGCCGCTGTTGGTGCTCCGAATCACGTGCTTCGAGTTGCTCGAATACGTCACTACCCCTGCCGCATAAACGTTGGCCGCATTAGTGGGATCGACGAAGAGGGCAACGTCGTACCATCCCTGGCCGCTGCCGTTGCCGCTGCCGAGGAAATCCGGCGTATTGGATAAGAGAGCGAATGTTGGAGCGGCAGCATCGGCGTTAGAGCTGATGTACATTCCCGATAGGCCGCCAGCGCCGCTGCTAAGTTGAGTCACCACGGCTACGTAGAGTACGTGGCTGCCAGCCGCGATCGCGGAAGGGGCGGCTGCGAGGGCGATCCGGCCGATGCCGGAACCGCTGGGGGCGTTGCTCAACAGCGCCCAGGTGGATCCGCCATTAGTCGACCGGTAGACGCCGTTTGCCGCTGTTCCGAAGATGTCGCCGTGGGCAGCGTAGACGATGGATGAGTTGTTAGGGTCCACCACCACGTCGGACCAGGGAGTCGACGAATCGTTTCCGTTGGCCGAGGTCATGTTCGTCCAGGTTACGCCGCCATCCGTGGTCTTGTAGATCCCGGTATTGCCAGAGAGACCGTTTTCGGCGAAGTCGCCGATGGCGGCGTACGCCGTATTGGCGACCGCCGGATCCACCGAGATTTTGCCGACGGAGAGCCGGTTGAATGCGCCTGACGGTCCGGTGGCAAGAGTCCACGTGGCGCCTCCGTCCTCCGAGTGCAGAATGCCCAGGCCAAAATCGGAGTCGCCGGAATTATTCGCCTCTCCGGTTCCGGCGTAAATCTTGAGGTGGTTAGTGGGAGCGATAGCTATTGCGCCCATGGCAAGCGTGCCTTGACTGTCGGTCAGAGCAGTCCAACTGGATCCGCCATTAGTGGTCTGCCAGACGCCGCCGCCGGCCGCCGTGATGTAGATGTTGTTGTTGTTAGTCGGATCGGCCGCGATTCCGGTGATGCGTCCGCTAACGTTGCCGCCACCGGCGCCGTTCGGCGCGGGGCCGATTGCCAACCAGACTCCGGCAGTGGGGCCAGCCAACGCTCCGAAGGTCGGCGCCGCAACCGATCCGGAACCTACAGCCCCTGGACCGGGGGCCGACGCGGGAAGAGCCGGCGGGTTCAGTTGCCGGGGAGGTTGGGCAAATAAGACGCCCCCGGACATCAGGACGACGGAAAGAAGCGGAACTAACCGTGTCCTGCCATGGTGAGCTGCCCGATCTGCTGAATGTTCCTGTAACTGTGACCATCGCGACATAGGTAAGCCCTTCAGTCTGCGCTCACATTTATCATCCTGGGATGATCCGGGTTCTTCGGCGAAATCCAATTTCGAACAACGATAGTACGCTTTCGTCCGCTCGTCAAGGTTTTCTTGGTTTTGCATATATTCTTAGTGGTCGGCTTACGTCACCGGCGATAGGCTCACTGGACAGGGCAACGATTTCCCGGAACGTACACCTATCTTGAGTTGCATAAAGAGTATTTCCTGACGACTACCGGATCGGTATTGGGGAGCCAATACTAGTACTCTCTCGTGAAGTCCCGAACCAAGGCGGGCCCGACTCTTCCACTGGTTTCTTCAATCATGTCCCGTTTACTAATAAAGTAATGGCAGTTACGGAACTTCTAGATCGTTTGAGTTGTGGCGGGTCCGATTAGGAATCGCAGGAAAGTCCATCCCGGAGCATTCGGATATCATGATGAACGAATCGATTCCATCCGGCTAAACTTGGCGATTCGGGGTTGGCGTAGCGTAGGGCCGCGGCTTAACTTCGCTTCACGCTGATCGCCGCGCCCCGAAGCCGCCGCGTAATCTGGAGAAATCGGAAAAATGCGGCTATTGAGCCGGGCTCGCCGATTGCTGCAGCTGTGTGTAGGTGGCCAGGATCAGACTGGTTCTTCCGGTAGTACTATCGAATATCTCCAGGCTGGGAACCGGAAGGTTGCACGCTGTGGTCTGTAGAATGGGCTGCGGGGGATTGGCTCCTCCGGCGTAACCGAACAGCGCGACCGCGCGGATTTCGCTGCGGGCTGCGGTGGTTTGCAGCTCAGACTTTTTGAGATCGAGCGAGGCGGCGCTCCCCGGCGAGAGATTGACTGTGGCTTGCTTGAGCACGTTGCCCTGAGTGTCCAGGAACTGCAAGGTAGCGCTGCAACTCGATGGGTTCGCCGGATCTTGCGTGGCAAGATTGAGCGCATTGACACGGGCCGTCTGGCCGATGGCGATGCCGATCAAAGCGAACCCGAATCCCGGGGAATTGGTTGACTGAGCTCCCGCGGGCGTAGCCGCCAAGGCGATCGCAAGCGGGAGTAGGAGAAAGATCGGCTTTACGACGATGCGCATGGCACACTCCTCAATTCTTAGTGTGCGCCGGAACGCCATCCGAGTCAAACTGATTCGGAGCGTAGATCCCGGCTTTGGGTGCGCGGTAAGCTGGGGAGAATTCACGGAAAATTGAAAATGAAAATTCTCTTCTTGCAAGCTATCTCGCGGCATCGCATGGTTGCGGTGGCAGCGTTCCTGCTTTCCGCTGCAAGCCTGATGGCGCAGCCCGATCGGGCGGCCGGACCCGCCTCGCAAGACGACAAGATGAAGTGGTTTCGCGATGCCAAGTTCGGATTGCTTATCCACTGGGGGTTGTATTCGATTCCAGCCGGCGAGTGGAAGGGGCAGACGATTCCCGGGCCGGGGGAATGGATCATGAACAACGCGAGAATTCCGGTGCAAGAATACGAGCGGCTGGCGTCGCAATTCAACGCCGCTGCGTTCGACGCGGAGGCATGGGTTAAGTTCGCCGAAGACTGCGGCGTGAAGTACGTCGTGATCGCCGCCAAGGACCTTGACGGGTTCGCCATGTATCGCTCGCTGGCAAGCAAGTACAACGTCTATGACTTCACGCCATTCAGGCGCGACCCGTTGAAGGAGTTAGCCGGCGCCTGTGCGCGCCATCATATGAAGATCGGATTCTACTACTCGCAGGCGCAGGACTGGCACGAGCCCAACGGCGCCGGAAACACTTGGGACTTCGGGCCGGACGACAAAAAGGACTTCGACCAATACCTGCGCGCTAAAGCCGAGCCGCAGGTGAAAGAGCTGTTGACCGGTTACGGGCCCGTCTGTCTGATGTGGTTCGACGCCCCGGCCATGATGAACCGCGAGCGGGCGCAGCGTTTCATCGACATAGTGCGCAGTCTGCAGCCCGGCGCCCTGATTAACGGCCGTCTCGGCTTGCCGGGCGATTACGCCTCCATGGGCGGCAACTTGGTTCCGGACGGTATTGAGAAAGGAGATTGGGAGACGCCGGGCAGCATCAACCACACCTGGGGCTTCAAGAAGGGCGATAACGATTGGAAAACTCCGGAAGATATCACATTCAAGCTGGTGGACGTTGTGAGCAAGGGCGGGAATTATCTTCTTAACGTTGGTCCGACGGCCGACGGCCTCATTCCGCAGCCGGCCGTGGGGAATTTGCTGCCGATGGGCCGCTGGCTGAAGGCTAACGGCGAAGCCGTCTACGGGGCGGGCCCCACGGCGTTCGGCGACGAATTCGGCGCAATCGACGGTAGCCGGCGGGACCGGAACGGGCGGCCTGTTTTTGTGCCGGCCACAAACTGGCGATGCACTACCAAGCCGGGTAAGCTGTTCATTCATCTTTTCCAGTGGCCGAAAGGATCGATGGAGCTATCCAAGGTCAAGGTGAGAGTGACCAAGGCCTATTTCCTAGCCGACGCTTCGCGCGCGCCGATCGAGTTCATGCAGCAGGGAGATCGAGTTACGATTTCATTGCCGGAACATCCTCCGGCCGAACAGGAGTACAGCCCGCGCATCAATCCCAACCTCCCGCATCTGAACGAGCTGGAGCATGTGAGAGTAGTGCTGGCGCTCGAAACGCGCGCCCAATAGGGCGTGGGCCGAGTGTCCGATGGCGAGGGCTTTCCGCCCCCGGAAGCCTGAAGTTACAGTTACGGCATTGTCACTGCCGTTCCTGGCGTCGGGCGCGACCACTGACGCAGGCACGGCTGCGCTAATGCCTACGGCACAGTCCAGGTACCCATCGACTGCCATCCGCTGTTGGCGCTCAACCCTGACGCAAACATGAAGATGCCCTTCGCTCCGGCGTACCCTGCCGTGAACGTCACCGGCAGATTTATCCCCGACGGCGTGACGGTCGCAGCGGCCATATTAATCGAGCACTGACTGTTGCTTAGCGACACTACCGCCCCTGGCGCCGCGGACGACAGAATAGCCGTGCCGGCGTCGTTGATCAGGTTGATCTGGTTGGTAGCCCTCACATAGTAGGCAATGCAGGAGTTGGCGGATGTCACCGTATTGAAAGTCGAGGTGAACCAGACCCACAAGTTCGTCAGGTCCGTGAACCCCAGCGGATCGGCGTACTGTAACGCAAACGTCTGGCTGAAGCCCGACCCGCTGACCGGCGTCGTCGATACCGGCACTGGCGACGATGACAAAGGCACAGTCCAGGTTCCCATCGGCTGCCATCCGCCATTGGCGCTCGACCCCAACGCAAACATGAAGATGCTCTTCGCTCCGGCGAACCCTGCCGCGAACGTCACCGGCAGGTTTACCGTCATATCCACCCCCGACAACGTGACGGTCGCCGCCGCTGCATTGATGGAGCAATTGCTGTTGCTCAGCGTCACTGCGGCCCCAGGCGTCGCGGAAGAATAAGCCGTGCCGGCGTCGTTGATCAGGAGTATCTGGTTGGTGGCCCTGGCGTAGTAGGCAATGCAGGAATTGGCGGACGACACCGT
Source organism: Bryobacterales bacterium (assembly GCA_003135055.1). GTDB lineage: Bacteria > Acidobacteriota > Terriglobia > Bryobacterales > Bryobacteraceae > PALSA-243. Next base: position 8,263 of record PLDF01000183.1, read on the forward strand.
ATTGAAATTCGATGTGAACCAGACCCACACCGCGGATAGGTCCGCGGCCCCCAGCGTGTCGGCGTACTGTAACGCGAACGTCTGCTGCGCTGCCGAACTGCCGCTGGGCGTCACTGACACCGCGCTCACCGCTGCGACCGTGCCAGGCACAGTCCAAGTTCCCATCGCCTGCCATCCGCTGTTGGCGGTCAACCCCGCCGCATACATGTAGGTGCTCTTCGCCCCGGCGTACCCCGCCGTGAACGTCACCGGCAGGTTCAAGGTCAGATTCGTCCCCGACGGCGTGACGCTCGCCGCCGCCATATTGATCGAGCACTGACTGTTGCTCAGCGTCACTGCCGCTCCCGGCGCCGCCGCGGAAGAAAAAGCCGTGCCGGCGTCGTTGAGCAGGAATAACTGGTTCGTGACCCCGGCGTAGAAGAGCAGGCAGGAATTGGCCGACGACACCGAATTGAAATTCGAGGTGAACCAGACCCACACCGTCGAGAGGTCCAGAACCCCCAGCGGATCGGCGTACTGGAGCGCGAACGTCTGCTGCTCTCCCGACCCGCTGCCCGGCGTCACCGATACCGTGGCCGGCACTGTGCTAGTGGCTTGAACGATCGTGCTATCCGTGGCGCTGGCGGTTGCCGATCCGCCGCCCGAGACGCTCACCGAATTCACCAGCGGCGAAGTGGCGGCGGCTCCTACATTCCCGGTCACCGTGATAACCGGGTAACTGGCGCCTGGGTTCAGTATGTCGCTGCGACTGCATGCGTTGCCGGTGCAGATCCACCCAGTGCCCGACATCGAAGTTAACGTCAAGCCGCTGGGAAGCGTGTCCGTCACGGTTACGGCCCCGCTGGTGGCTGCCGCGCCCAACTGGTTCGACACCGTCACCGTGTAGGTGGCCCCGGTTTGCCCTTGCGTGAAGCTCCCGATATGGGTTGAGGCGACGCTCAGCACCGGCGCTGGCGCCGACGCGGCCGGCACCGTCCAACTTCCCATCGTCTGCCATCCGCTGTTGCCGCTCGATCCCTCTGCAAACGTGTAGATGTTCTGAGCCCCGGCGTACGCCACCGTAAACGTCATCGGCAGGTTCACAATCACATCCGTTCCCGACTCTACGACGCTCGCCGCCCCGGCAAACATCGAGCACTGACTGTTGCTCAGCGTCACCGCCGCCGCCGGCGCCGCGGGCGACCAGGCCGTGCCGGCGTCGTTGAGCAGAAACAACTGGTTGGTGGCCCTGGCATAGTAGAGCAGGCAGGAATTGGCGGACGACCCCGTGTTGAAATTCGAGGTGAACCAGACCCACACCGTCGCCAGGTCCGCGGCCCCAAGCGGATCGGAGTAATGCAGCGCGAACGTCGACTGTGCTCCCGACCCGCTGCTTGGCGTCACCGACACCGTGGTGGGCGCCGTGGCTGTTGCTTGAAACGTCACGGTGGCGTCCGTAGCGAAAAGCGGGATGGCGCCTCCAGCAGGCGATGCGGCCGAGGGGCTGCCGATGCCGATCGTGGCGCTGGCTGCGAGGGTCAGGCTTACAACGGCAACGACGCCGTTCGAGATGATGGTGGCATTTGCCCCCCCGTAAATCACGCAGGTATACGCTCCGGAAGCGGGCGCACAGGCCACGGTTTTCCCGGCCGCGAAGGCGGTTGGTCCGGGGCTTACGGAAACGATGTTTACGATATTGGCGGGATAGGTGAGCGTGAACTGAATGGCCGCCGGTTCACTGCCGGCGGGGGATGTCAGAACCAAATTCAGGGGTGCGATTTGATTGGCTTCCACGGTTCCCGAGGACAACACCAGAGAATCCGATTGCGCATAACAGAAATGCGCCAAAAACAGGAAGGCGATTGTGCGGGCAGGCGGAATCAGGCTCCAGGCGGAACATATTCTCATCGTGTGCTCTGGCCTGCACTTCCGTATGACCTATTGAACCGCGGGCCGCCGGGATTTGGGCCTGGCCCGGTCTGCGCCCGCAGACTGACCCCGGCGATCACCAAAGACAGGATCATATTTCGAAAGATCATTTGGCGGTTACCTTCGTCATCACTAACCATAGCTGCTCTCGACACGCGATGCATCGAGATTTTTCCGCGTCCATCGGGCCCTCGGCTAAGGGCGTCGAGCGCGGCCTGGAACTGCCTGGCTGAACACTGCTTCGGATATAACCTAATATACGCGTGAAGATCGACAGTGGATTCGATTATTGCGCCGATGTGGGACGTCCGTTACAAATGTTCGCCATGACTTTAACATCACTAACATCATTGTATGTATCTTACGGTCACCATGGGTAGATTGCCTGGAAATGCGAAAATCGCCTTTAGCCATGGGGGTTTGACGCACTATGCCGGCCTCCTGTTTGATAACGGCCTCACGACTGCCTTGCAGTTTTGCGCCCGTCTCCCTAACTCGGAATCTTTAGAATTGTCCCCGAGGCAATGCGGGCTATATGCATCGAATCTACAAGCTAGAACCGCGGGAGGGCTGAGACTGCGTCTATCAGAAGCGAATCGCAAGGCAATAACTTGGGATAAATCCCCGATTTTTCGGGTCTCTGCGCAATACTTGTGAAATTCACGCCGGATTTAGGATGGATCTGCACGTAGTCGAAATCGAACCGCTTCGGGAGTTCGGTGCGGAAGGCCGCCGCCGGCAGGCCCGCCGATTGCCAGGGCCGGCCGCAAACCTGAGCATCGGAATCAATAACAAGCGCGTGGAGCAGACTGTCGAGGCTCCACGGAACCAAAGAAAGAGTGGGTTCGCCATCGCATCGGGGCGCTTAACCGAGCGGGGGCGCAATCGCCGAGATGGCCGAGTTGACAGACGAAAGCGCCCTTATCATGGATGTCCCACGTTGGCGCGCAGGGGCTTGCGTTTTTGTATCCAAGCGCGACTGAGCCCAGCTGTTGGGGCGAGCCGGTCGATTGACAACCTGCCCCACAAAGGCTGCGCCGGCTACGGCTTCCCGAGAACGTTTGAGCATCCCATTAAGGAAGGGGTGGCGGCGGGCCGCCAGATGTTATGCTCATAATACCTTGGCTGATATAGACGGCGTCGCGAAATCAACGATCTGGGGAACAACCTTGCGGCCATTCTTCACCGTACTACCCCTAGTCGCTCTGGGTCTCGGCGTAGGGCATACACAAACTGCCGCCCAACTGGAACTCTTCGAGAAAAACGCCCGTCCTCTATTCGCCGAAAAGTGCCAAGGGTGCCACAACGCAAAACTGAAGAGCGGCGGGTTCGACCTCAGCTCCCCGGACGCCATCAAAGAAGCTGCCTCCATGGGCATCTTTGGCAACGCCGCCGAGCCCGAAAAGAGCGTCATCATCAAGGCTCTGAGTTATGAAAGCCAGGTCAAGATGCCGCCGCAGGGCAAGCTGCCTGCTGAAACTATCGCCGCCGTTCGCGAATGGGTAGCCGCAGGCGCCCCGACGCCCGCCGTCACCCCATCCGCTGGAGATTCTCTAGCGGGAACCGGCGTTCGGCCGGTCGCCCTGCGGGGCGTGATCACCGACGCCGACAAGAACTTCTGGGCCTTTAGGCCCATCTCGCAGGCCGCGCCGCCCACGCCCAAACAGAAAGATTGGGCCAGCGGCCCAGTCGGCAACCCTGTCGTGAATCCGATCGACCAGTTCATTCTCGCCAACCTGGAAAAGAACGGTCTCAAGCCCGCCCCGCAGGCCGATAAAACCACATTGCTCCGCCGCGCCACCTTCGATCTGACCGGGCTTCCCCCTACGGAAAAGGAATTGCAGGACTTCCTCGCGGATAAATCCCCCAAAGCTTTTGAGAAGGTGGTCGACCGCCTGCTGGCTTCGCCCCGTTACGGAGAGCGCTGGGGGCGGCACTGGCTCGATGTCATGCGCTACGCCGATTCCACCGGCAGCGACGAGGACCATCGCTACCCCCACGCGTGGCGCTACCGCGACTACGTGGTGCAGGCCTTCAATGACGATATGCCTTACAACCAGTTCGTGCGCGAGCAACTGGCCGGCGACATCCTCGCGGCCGACCCGAACTCGGGCGTGGGCTATCGCGGCATCGTTGCCACCGGCTTCCTTGCGCTTGGCAAAAAAGCCCTCGCGCAAAAGGATCTGCCGCTGAAACGCTATGACGTAGTGGACGATCAGATCGACGTAACGGCGAAGGCTTTCCTGGGTCTCACGGTCACTTGCGCCCGCTGTCACGATCACAAGTTCGACCCCATCGCCACCAAAGACTACTATCAATTGGCCGCCATCTTCGCATCCACCCTCAGCTACGCCGGGGGCGAAACGGGCGACCCGATCCAGACTCCGTTGGCGGCGCCAGGCGAGTTCGAAGCCTTCAAAAAGCAGTGGAGCGCTTACAACGCGATCGAGAAGAAGGTGGCGGGCATCATCGACTTCGACAAGGATGCCCAGAAGTACCGCGACATGGGGGAGCAGAAGATCGCGATCTCCATGCAAGCGGCTTACCGCGTCTACGCCAAAGGCGAAGCCCTGGCGGAGGTGGCCAGTGACACCAAGCTCGATGAGAAGCAACTCGCGCGCTGGGTGGAATACCTCAGGGACAGCAAGCGTCCGGAACTTGCGAAGTGGCGTGCGGCGACGGACGCGAACCGCGACAGCGCAGCCCATGGGGCCGCGAACCAAGACACCGCAGCCCATGGGGCCGCGCCACATGATGTGGCTGCTGAATACCAGGAGGAGTTTCGCCGGAGCGCCTACCAATACGACCAGGATCTGAGCTGGTGGAAAGAGGCGCGAGGCAGCTTTCCCAACGCGGGCAAGATTGCCGGCCCCCGTCCGCGGATGAGTGTCGAGAAAGATGCCTTCTTTGTCGCGGTCTGGCAGGATGGCGGCCCTCTGTATCGATCGAGGGACGAGCAGATGGCGTCAGTGTCGCCGGAAAAAGCCAAGCAGGCCGCGGCATTTCTGGCACAAGCCGCTGAGATGGAAAAGACGCTCCCCACTAAGGAAGTCCCCATGGCGTGCGCCGTCAAAGAGGGCGAGACCATGGATCAAAAGGTCTTCGTCCGGGGCGACTATCACAACCTGGGCGACGGGGTGGAGCATACGGTCCCCTCGATCCTTCGCCTCAGCGCGCCGGCCCCCGAAGTCAAGACGAAGAGCGGCCGGCTGGAACTGGCGAATTGGATTGTCGATCAGCGCAACCCGATTCCGTCGCGTGTGATGGCCAACCGCATCTGGCAGGGACATTTCGGCGATGGAATTGTGCGCACTCCGGATAACTACGGCCGGCTGGGCGACCGGCCCAGCAATCCGGAGCTGCTGGACTACCTCGCCAAGACCTTCATGGAGAGCGGCTGGTCCATCAAGAAGATGAACCGCCTGATCATGCTATCGAAGACTTACCAGATGAGCGCGGCCTACGATGAAGCGACCAAGGCCAAGGACCCGGAAAACCGCATGATCTCGCACTTTCCGCGGCAGCGCCTCAGCATCGAGGAAATCCGCGACGCCTATCTCGCCATGGGCGGCGATCTGGATCTCACGATGGGCGGCACGCTGGACCCAGGCGTCGGCACGGACGGCGAAACCAGCGCCGGACGCATCAGCATGAACCCGGAAAAGACCAATCGCCGCAGCATCTATCTGCCTTTGCGGCGCTCCAATCTGCCCACCCTCTACACGTTGTTCGACTTCGGCGACGCCACTACGCCGGAGGGACATCGCAGCCCCACCACGGTAGCTACGCAGGCGCTCTTCGTGATGAATAGCCCGCTGGTGATTCGTGAAGCCAAGAACCTGACGGATACGGTGCTGAAGCAGGAGAAGCAGGATAAGCGCCGCGTGGAGGAAATCTATTTGCGTGTCCTCGACCGCCGACCCGACGCCAATGAGATCGATAAGGGGCTCACTTATATGACGAGTTTCCGTCATAAGTGGAACGCGATCGGAGAAGAGACGGCGTGGACCAGTCTCACTCACGCACTTATGGCTTCTAACGAATTCATCTTTGTGTATTAGGAGAGCTGAAAAAGACGAAGAACAAGACATGGCCGCAGATAAACGCGACTGAACACGGATAAAACCAGACCTATTCTTATCCGCGTTTATCTGGGTTCATCCGTGGCCCCAGACGTTGACTTTTTCGGCTCTTAGGAGGATTAAGACATGGACATCCGTTCGCTTCTCACCAAACCCCCGAAGAACTCGCAGCTTTCGCGCCGCGCCATGCTGCGCGCCGCCGGGTGCGGCTTTGGCTATATGGGACTCCAGTCGCTCATGGCAGAGGTGGCGCAGGCTCAAGCTACAGTCGACGCCACCGTGGACCCGCTGGTTCCCAAGCCGCCGATGTTCCCGGCCCGCGCCAAGCGCGTGATCTTCCTCTTCATGCACGGCGGGCCGTCGTCCATCGATACGTTCGACCCGAAGCCTTACCTGGATGCGAACGATGGCAAGCCCCTGCCTATCAAGCAGCCGCTCACGTTCGCGGCCGGAAAGACGGGCGGCCTGATGAAATCGCCCTGGAAGTTCAAGAACTGCGGTCAGAGCGGGTTGCCTATCAGCGACCTGTTTCCGAATATTCGTGAGTGCGCCGACGACCTCTGCGTGGTGCGCTCGATGGTCGGCGAGGGCGTGGACCATGGCGCCGCGCTGCTTCAGACCTTTACCGGCACCTTCACCTTCACCCGTCCCAGCGTAGGCTCATGGGTGCTCTACGGCCTCGGTTCCCAGAACCGGAACCTTCCCGGCTACATCACCATCAAGCCGGCGCTCGCCCACGGCGGCGCGAAGAACTGGGCCTCCGGCTTCCTGCCCGGGTCGGTGCAAGGCACGGCGATCGGCAACGCGGGCATGCAGGTGAGCGAAATCCAGAAGGAACCTATCGAATATCTGGTCAACCAGGGGCTCACGCGGGAACAGCAGCGGTATGAGCTCGACATGATCCAGGCGATCAACCGCAAACACCAGGAACTCTGGAAACAGGACGACGAACTGGAAACCCGCATCCAGTCTTTCGAGATGGGTTTCCGCATGCAGGCCGAGGCATCGAGAGTGTTCGATGTAACGGGCGAATCCGAAGCCACCAGGAAGCTCTACGGTCTGGACGAGCCGAAGACGGCCGATTTCGGCTGGCAGTGCCTGCTGGCGCGCCGCCTGGCCGAGGCCGACGTCCGCTTCATCCAGTGCACTCACAGCTACAAATGGGATCAGCACTCCGATCTCTTTGAGAAGCACAACGAAAATGCGGCCGAAGTCGACAAGCCCATCGCCGGCTTGCTGAAAGACCTGAAAGCCCGAGGACTCTTGAAAGACACGCTGGTCATCTGGTCCGGCGAGTTCGGGCGCACGCCAGTATCGGAAGGTGGCAACGGCCGCGACCACAACCCCTACGGCTACTCGCTTTTCATGGCCGGCGGCGGGGTGAAGCCCGGCTTTGCATACGGCGCGACCGACGAGTTCGGCTACCACGCGGCGGAAAACCGGATGCACATTCACGACTTCCACGCGACTGTGCTGGCGCTGCTGGGTCTCGATCACTTGAAGCTGACTTACCGGTACTCAGGGCGCGATTTCCGGCTGACCGATACTGCCGGCAATGTGCATGATGGCGTGTTCGCGTGAAGCGGGCCTGTCAAGCCGCTCGGCTCCGGCGCTCCAGTCTAGTTCTCGGAGGGCCGCTCGACGTGATCGATGACAAGGAACTCGCCGGCTCCCTTGCCCGGCGTGAGCTTCAAGCCGAGCTGCTGTTGTAAGGCGGTGAAGACGGATGGGCCTGAGTCGCCCGAGGCCGCAACGCCATCCGGGTCGGTTTGGACGGGCGCATATTCCGGATGAAAATCAAATGGCCCCGCAAGGCTGGTCTTGTCGATGACCGGGCGGTCAAAGTCAAACCGGCGGAGGAAGGTTTTGATAAACGCGTCGATACTCATCGCGTCGAGTTGCGCGGTTGCGTTCGCGCCCTTCCCTGTGAGGGTATTCGTACAGAGCCTTCAGCTTGGCGCGGGCTCCCGATCTTGAAGAGGTCTGGTCCGATCGAGGTCCATGAAGAAGCCCCATGCGCGCAAACTGGGTGTTTCCCCGCGTTTCCGGATAAGAATTAGAATGAGTCTGATATGACTAGCGCCAGCGTGATCGCACGCCTCAAGGAATTCGAGGGCTACGTTTCTTACATGTACCGGTGTACGGGCGGAGAAGTGACCATCGGCGCCGGCCACGCCATCCCGGCGGCGGCGGACGCCGCCAAGCTCTCATGGAGCATCGGCGGTACTGCGGCCACCCCGGAACAGGCGCAGAGCGATTTCGCCAGAGTTGCGGCTGCACCCATCGGATGGGTGGCCGGCGGCTATGAAAACCTCACGCAGTGCCGCATGAGTGCGGACGATATCGACGCCTTGCTGCGGGCGGATATCGCACTGTTCGAAGCGAAGCTTGCCGCCACGTTGCCCGGATGGGCGTCCTATCCCGAGCCTGCCCAGGAAGCGCTCTTCGATATGGGCTACAACCTCGGCGTGGGCGGCCTGCTGAAGTTTCGCCAGTTGCTGGCGGCTGTCGATGCCGGGCAATGGAGCACGGCCGCCGCGCAGTGCCACCGCATGGGCATCGGCGATGCGCGCAATCGGGAGACCGCCAACCTCTTCCTTCGGGCCGCCGGTGCGTGAATGCGCGCCCACAGAGTGCGCCCGGCGGCACAACCTGCGGAATGTATTTTATTTGGTTCCGGCGAATCGGCGCGGCATAATGGGTGCATAGGGTGATTCATGCTCAGACTATTCTTCGTCCCCGCGCGGTTCGTGGCGCTTTTTGCGGCGCTCATCGTGGCCCTCCTTGTCACGACGGGTTTCGCGCAGGACAGCCCGGCCGCCATGCAGCTCTACAACAAGGGCGTGAACCTGCTCGAAGCGGGCAAAGGCGACGCGGCGCGGCAGGCGTTCCAAACGATCATCGATAAATACCCCGCCAGCGCATACTCCAAGCTGGCTAACGAGGGCTTGGAGAAGCCTCTGGTGGGCGCCATTTTGTTCAAGGACCTGGCCCCGCTTTCGTCGAAGGAAGTGCTCAAGCAATTCGCATTGGCCAACGCGCAGTTGATGGTGGGCCGCGAATGGAAGGCCGATTACGGCGTTCAGGCGGTTACCATGCTGGCGCAAATGATGGTCAAGAGGAAGCTGAAAGCCAAAAATATCCTGGTCACTACAAAAGATCTGCCGGACCGCAAAGTAGAGGTCACGTTGAACGTCGTGAAATAGATCCTTCGATGAAGCTGGCCCGAATCCACCAGCACGGCGGACCCGAGGCGCTGGTCTACGAGGACGCGCCCGAGCCCAAAATCAAGGCTAACCAGGTGCTGGTGCGGGTCCGCGCCTGTGCCCTGAACCATCTCGATCTGTTCGTGCGCGCAGGCATTCCCGGCATGAAGTTCAGCATGCCGCATGTGCTGGGCAGCGATATCGCGGGCGAGATCGTCGAGGTGGGTGAGTTGTGCGAGCGCGTGAAGCCGGGGTGGCGGGTGCTGCTTTCCCCAGGGATGAGCTGCCGCCAGTGCGAACACTGCCTGGCGGGCAACGACAATCTCTGCCGCCGTTTCACCATGTTCGGGTACGGTGTGGATGGCGGCAACGTGGAGCTGCTGGCCGCGCCGGAATATAGCGCGATCCAAATCCCCGATAGCATGAGCTTTGAAGAGGCTGCAGCAGCGCCTCTGGTCTTTGTCACCGCATGGCATATGCTGATGGCGCGCGCGAAGCTGCAACCGGGCGAAGACGTGCTGGTGCTGGCGGCATCGAGCGGAGTGGGAACTTGCGCCATTCAGATCGCGAAGATGTTTCAATGCCGGGTGATCGCCACCGCGGGCGGCGAAGAGAAGCTCGCCAAAGCGCGGGCGCTGGGCGCCGACCACGTCATCGACCATTACCGGCAGGATATTTCCGCGGAAGTGAAGAAGCTCACCGGCAAACGCGGCGTGGATGTAGTGGTGGAACACGTTGGCGCCGCGACATGGGCGAAGAGCGTGGAATCGCTGGCGCCGGCCGGCCGCCTGGTAACGTGCGGCGCCACTACCGGTTTCGACGCGCATGTGGATCTGCGGTATCTTTTCAGCAAGCAGTACAGCCTGCTGGGGTCGTTCATGGGAACCATGGGCGAGCTGCATCGGGTGCTGAAATTCGTGTTCCGCGGGCAACTGAAGCCGGTGATCGATAGAGTCTATCCGCTTTCCCAGATTCGCGAGGCGCATGAAAGGCTGGAGCGGAAAGAGCAATTCGGCAAGGTTGTGGTGACGCCGTAAGACCACGGTCGGGCTGCCTGGTGGGACAGACGATCGTTTTNNAAACATGACAGACCACGAAAGGCGACGGTCTGTCCTACCAAGCGACAGGCCAGGAGGCCTGTCCCACAAAAAAGGCAATCTGACCCAATCCGCCGCAGCCGTTCCTTCACTTACCATTCACAAGTAGGTGCACATTTACGAACTCGCCGGGGAACATTGCGCCATCCTTGTTGTCGAACACTGCCTTAAGTTTCGCAGTGCCGCTTGTCTGGTCAATCTGATTGTCGACAGCGGTCAGACGGCCAGTCGCGATCCTTACTGAGTCGTCGCGGCTCCACGCTTCGGCCGGCGGACTAGCGCCCTCCCCGAGGCGCGCACGCACCTGAGGCAGGCTGTCCTCCGGAATGGTAAACAGAACCGCGATGGGATCGAGCTGGGTAATGATCAGTATGCCGGTGGCATCCGCGGCGTGAACTATATTGCCTGGATCGACCAAACGCAGACCGGCAACGCCCGTAATGGGCGCCCTGATCTGCGTGTAACTCAACTGGAGCTTGGCGTTATCGACGTTGGCCTTTTCGCCTTTTACGCCGCCTTCGAGTTGCGCAACCATTCCGGTCTGTGTGTCGAACTGCGATTTGGGAATCGCGTTCTGCGCCAGCAGCCTTTCATAGCGAGCGAGATCGACGAGCGCGTTCTGAAGCACAGCCTGGTCTCGAATCAGTTGCCCCTCAGCCTGAGCGAGCTGGACCTGATAGGCGCTGGGGTCGATGGACGCCAGCAACTGGCCGGCCTGGACGAGACTCCCTTCATTGAAGCTCACAGACATCAACTGACCATCGACCCGGGGCTTGACGGTAACCGTGTAGAAAGCGGCGACGCTACCTAAACCACGCAGATAAACGGCCGCGGGTCCCGGCCTCGACGCAGCCGCGGATTGGGCCACGATCTGCGGAGCCATCAACCTGCCGCCCGGAAGGGCCGCGGCAGAAACTTCACCGGAATTCCGGCCCGACGGCTTGACCGGCAGTGCCTCAGACGCAAGCGGCTTTCCCGCAGTCCCCGAATCGGTCGCTGCCGAGGCGGTCGCCGCCTGTGCCTGTGGTGCGCCCTGCGGCGTGGTTGCCTGAACTGCGGCCACCAAATACGCGAGTGGCGCGCCTAATGCCAGAATCGCCGCCACGCTCCATCGGGTGACTCCGCGCCACAGCGCCGTCCCATCCAGAATGCGGTGGATGCGCTCGTCGGCCCGGCCGTACCGCGCCATCGGCACTCCGTGCCAGATCGCTCCCCGCACCAGGGCGCCCCCTGAGCCGCCCCCCGATCGCCGCATGAAGTCCAGCAGCACTTCGGCGTACAAAGCGCGATCGCGGGTTGCGGACACCGCCGCATCGTCGCTCGCTTCTTCCGCCACGCGCACGATGCGCCGGTGCAGGAACCAGCTCATCGGGCTGTGCCACAGCAGCGCCCGATGAATCGCCGAGAGCACCTGCACCGCGGGGTCGTGGCGCCGGATGTGCGAGCGCTCATGCGCCAGCACCGCCTCCAGTTTTGCGCCATCCCACCGGCGCCAATCGCCGGGGAGCACAATTGCCGTGCGCGCGATCCCGAGCACCATCGGCGTCGCCACGCGGTCCGATTCGCGAATCTCAATTCCGTGCGTCGTCCGATCGGTCGCACGGCTGCTGCGCAGCAGACGCAGACTCATCGCAAGGCCGAAGCACAAGCGCAGCAGAAGCGCGCCGGCGGCCAGCGCGTAGATCATTACCGCGGCGCGCGCCCAATCGAAGGGCTTGGAGACATCGGCGGCGCCTTCAGCCTGGCGGAAGACTGTTGGCTCCGATGCCGGCGCGGCCGCGTAGTTCATCACTGGGGCTCGGACCGGCTGCCGCGCCGTGCGTATCGCCGTGTTTATCATGGGCACCGGCACCCTGGGCGCCATGGCAGTGAACAGCGGCATCGCCAGAGAGCCGCAGAGCATCGCCGTCCATGCCGCCAGACGGATGGATGGATCCTTCACCCGCACCACCCACAGCAGCAGGGCGCCAGTCAGCGTCAGGACCGACGAACGCAATGCCCATTCCGCGAGAAACTGTATCGTAGTCATGCTTTGTTCTCCTTGCGCTAATTCCCGGTGGGAGTCCTCTCCATATGGTCGACGACGAACACCTCCACCGGCGCCTTCTTCGGCTCCAGTTTGAGCCCGAGCTGCGATTGCAGGGCGCTGAAAATATCGGGGAGCGGCTCCGCGGCGTCGGGCTGATCCGCGGGCAACGAGGAAGCGATCGCCTCGCCCGGCCCCGTGCCGCCGGCAAAGGTCACGGTGAAATCATATTTGGCCGTAAGGCCCGTCGCATCCGTCACGGTGGAACTTAACATGCGTTCCAACTGGCGGGCCAAGGTCTGCATCGTCTGTTGTTGGCAGATCATGCGGCTGCGGCCGCCTGCTATAGTCATGGACATTAATATGGGTCCAGTGCTGGGAGGAATTATCAGAAAGCCGTCGGGGCCCCTTTGGGTAGCGCGCGGTGGCCGCTCCGGAGCGCCACCCTTCTGGTCCGCCGACTCCTTCAGCTTCGAACCGTTCCTGGCCACCACAAGGGAGTAACCGGTAACCTGTTTCGTCTCGGTATGCTGTTTCAATTGGAACCGATCCGTAATCAGGTTCCGGAGCATTTCCTGGAATTGCGCTTTCGTGGTGTCCGGCGGCATGGTGGCGTCAACCTGGACGATCTGGGTATCGAGCCACCCAGGGCCCACGATCTCGAAGTATGAATCCCAGGCCCGCGCCAGGAGCGCTTTCAGGCTGATGAGCGGAAAGTGAATCCGGCCGGGATCGTCCGTGCCGGGGCCTCCGCTATTTCGCGGAATAGTGACGCCGGAGCCCTTGCGTGTGGTCCTCATTTCGCCAACGACAATCACCCCGTCCGGCACAATCGCCGGCTTCACGGATGCTACGTCGAAGGTAAGCGGCTTTCCGGCGGAACTCCCGGCGGCTGCCTGCTGCGGCGAGGTTGCTTGAATCGGAGCCGCCTGCACCGCCGCCACCAGATATGCCAGCGGCGATCCCAATGCCAGGATCGCCGCCACACTCCATCGAGTGAGTCCGCGCGACAGCGCCGTCCCATCCGGAGTGCGATGGATGCGTTCGGCCGGCGCGCCGTATCGCGCCATCGGCACCCCCTGGCAACTTGCACTTGGAACCGCGCGCCGCATGAAGTCCAGCAGCACTTCGGCGTACGAGGCGCGATCGCGGATGGCCGCCACCGCCGCATCGTCACTCACGTCTTCCGCAAGCCGCACGATGCGCCGGTGCAGCAACCAACTCAGCGGGCTATGCCACAGCACCGCCCGATGAATCGCCGAGAGCAACTGCACCGCCGTATCGCGCCGCCGGATGTGCGACCGCTCATGCGCCAACACCGCCTCCAGCTTTGCGCCATCCCACTGGCGCCAATCGCCGGGGAGCAGGATCACTGGGCGCACGATCCCCAGCGCCACCGGCGATGCCACGCCGTCCGATTCGCGAATCTCGATTCCCGCGGTTGCCTGCCCCGCCGCACGGCTGCTGCGAAGCAAGCGGCGGCTCATCGCGAGTCCGGCGCACAAGCGCAGCAAAAGCGCGCCGGCGATCAGGACGTAGATCATCACCGCGGCACGCGTCCAATCGAAGGGCTTTGAGGTCTCAGCGATGCCGTCAGCTTGGCGGGAGTGCGCGGGCTCCGGCGCCCGCGCAGCTTGGTAGACCACCACTGGAACTTCGCCTGGCCGCATCGCTACGCCCATCACCGCTAACGGCGCCGTCGGCAACGCCGCGGTAATCGCCGGAATCACCAGAGAGCCGCACAGCATCGCCGTCCACGCCGTCAGACGGATGGATGGATCCTTCACCCGTAGCGCCCAGAGCAGCAGCGCTCCGATCAGAATCAGGATCGAGGAGCGCAACGCCCACTCCGCCAGAAACGGTATCGTGGTCACGCTTTCTTCTCCTTGCGCGAGGCAATCTTCTCCGCCAACCGCTGCAACTGTTTCGGCTCCAACAACTGATTGTCCACCAATCCCACCAGCAGCTCCTCCACCGACCCGCCGCAAAGGCGGTCGATGAGCTGCTTCGCCGCCTGCACCGCGACGTTGCGCTTCGTGTCCGCCGCGCGATAAACGAAAGTCCGCCCATCGACCTCATGGATCGCGTAGCCCTTCTCTTCCAGCTTTCGCAGGATCGTACGGATGGTCGAATCCTTGAGCCTGCGTTGGCTGGCCAGCCCTTCACGGCAGATCTCCGCGGTGCAATTGGGGTGCGCCCACACATAGTCCATGATGAACTGCTCCAGCGGAGTGGGCGCCTTGCGGCTGCGGATGTTAAACATTATAGTGTTAAAATTTATAGCATATCTGCCCTGCGGCGTCAAGCCCCTCGTTTCGCCCATTTCCGCCCATACGATCGGCGATGCCGCAATGGATCGGCAGACACGTCTTCGGCGGTAAGCGGAACCGAGAGGCGACTACTGCAACAAGGTATAATTCTTGGCGATGAACCCCGCTCCGTCAGTCGAAATCACCGGCCTGCTCAAAGCCTGGGCCGGCGGCGACCGCGTGGCGCTCGAACGCCTGACTCCTTTGGTGTATGCCGAATTGCGGCGCATGGCGGGCCGCTATATGGCGAAGGAGCGGCCCGGCAACAGCCTGCAAGCCACGGCTCTGGTCAACGAGGCGTTTCTCCGCCTGGTGGAAGTGGACAATGTCCGCTGGGAAGACCGCGCGCATTTTTTCGCCGTGTCGGCGCAGATGATGCGGCGCATTCTGGTGGATGCGGCGCGGGCGCGCGGCTCGGAGAAGCGCGGCGGCGCGATCGTCAAGGTGGATCTGAACCAGTCCGTCGATGCCATGCCGGACCGCGGCAGCCAGTTGGTTGCGCTGGACGAGGCGTTGGACGCGCTGGCCCGGCTCGACCCGCGCAAGGCCAAGGTGGTGGAGATGCGGTTCTTCGGCGGGCTGAGCGTGGAGGAGACGGCCAATGTCCTGAACATTTCAGCCCAGAGCGTCATGCGGGACTGGAAGCTGGCGAGAGCCTGGCTCATGCGCGAGATGGGGAAGTAGAAGCAGCCACCATCCTCCAGGGGCGCCCAGGTAGTGCTGTGACCGGTTGGTTTTGCGCTCTTGCGGAAAATCACTCCCTTATAGTTGTGGCTCCGACCGGAGGGGTGAGCGTTTCACGATAGCACCGAATCTCTGCTGTCACGGCAGTAGGCATCCCGAGAGGGGAGCCGGACCGGTTCCTGCAACCGGGCGTAACGGAGTCTTACATCGGATTCACCGCCAAATTCAGGAGGCTTGACATCCCGAAGCGCTAGTGTTATATATTATAACGCTAGAATGTTGAACATACGCCGTAGCGGCCGCAAACCGATCACTCCGCTGGAGCAGCTCATCATGGATTATTTGTGGGCGCATCCCCGTTGCACCGCCGAGACATGCCGCGAAGGGGTGGCCGCCCGGCGGGCGCTCAAGGATTCGACCATCCGCACCATCCTGCGGAACCTGGAAGAGAAGAACTACGTGACCCACGATGTCGACGGGCGCACTTTCGTTTACCGCGCAGTGGACACGTCGCGAAACGTGGCCGTGCAGGCGGCAAAGCAGCTCATCGACCGATTCTGCGGCGGGTCGGTGGAGGAGTTGCTGGTGGGGCTGGTGGACAATCAGGTGCTGAAACCGAAACAGTTGCGGCAACTGGCGGAGAAGATTGCAGCGCGCAAGGAGAAGAAAGCATGAATACGATCCAGTTTCTGGCGGAGTGGGCGCTCCGTTCCTCGATCCTGATCCTGAGCGGATCGCTGCTGCTGTGGGCGCTACGGGTGAAGGATCCATCCATTCGTCTGGCGGCGTGGACGGCGATGCTGTGCGGCTCTCTGGCGATGCCGGCCCTCGCCATGAGTTTGCCTAATATGCCGCTGCCCACTATGCCGCTGCCGAAGATGCCGTCAGTAGCGAGGCGCGTACCGGCTCGACCGGCGGAAGCCCTGCCGGTGGTCTCCGAAGCCACGCCGGTGCTCGATCGGACGGTGCAGCTCACACGAACTATGGACGGCGACGGCCCGCCTCGCGAAGCGTCTTGGCAGGGCGCGGGCGTCCCAAGGCGCTTCGACTGGGCGATTGCCGCGATGACGATATATATCGCGGTTGCGGCGGCGCTTCTGCTGCGATTGTGCGCCGGGCTGGCGCTGGGCCTCCGTTTGCTCCGCGGCAGCCGTGCGACCGGGCGGGTGACCGAGGGAATTGAGATTCGCGAATCGGACCGTGTGGCTGCCCCAGTGGCGCTGGGAATCGCGCGGCCCGCGATCGTGCTTCCCGGCGACTGGCGCCGGTGGGATGGCGCAAAACTGGAGGCGGTGCTGGCGCATGAGCGTTCGCACATCCGGCGCCACGATCCGGCGGTGCAGTTGCTCTCGGCGATACATCGGGCGCTGGTGTGGCACAGCCCGCTGAGCTGGTTCCTGCATCGGCGCATCGTGCGGGTGGCCGAAGAAGTGAGCGACGACGCGGCGATGGCGGTGACGCGAGATCGCGCATCGTACGCCGAATTCCTGCTGGAATTCATGCGGCGCGGAGCGGGTGTGGCGAACTGGCACGGAGTGGCGATGGCCCGGTACGGCCAGCCGGAGAAGCGTATCCACCGCATTCTGAATGGGACGGCGCTATCCGGCGGAGTGACGCGTTGGAGCGTGGCATCGATTCTGGCATTGGGGGCGCCGCTGGCGTACGTGGCGGCTGCAGCGCATCCGCGGAGTGCCCCACAGGCACGGGCGGCGGCGATGGAACCGGTGGCCGAAATGGCCGCGGCCGCGCCGGTTTCAACCGCGCCGGTGGAGGCTGCTGCGCCGCAGGCGGCTACACGGGCGGCGAATGCACAAGCGGCGCCCGTTCAGGCGGCCAGGCCGCGGCAGAGCGGAACCATCCGGCGCTACATGATATTCTCGGGCAACTCCACAAGCGGGTCGTGGGATTCGCGCGATCCGGTGGACCAGGAAGGGCTGCGCGCGCGGTTCGGGCGGAACTTTGCGTGGTTCCGGCAGGCTGGCAACGAGTATGTGGTGACCGATGCCGGGGTTCTGGGCGAGTTGCAAGAGGCCATGAAGCCGCAGAATGAAGTCAACCGGATGCAGAGCGAAGTCAACATCCAGCAGGCTGCGGTGGGCGTTCTGCAAGCCGGCGTCAACTCGCAACAGAGCGAAGTGAATGCCTTGCAACAGGAAGTCAACCGGCGGCAGGACCTTGTCGACCGGATTCAGGCGTCGGCCAACAAGGAAGACACGGAGGCGTTGATTCAAAAACTGGAAGCGGCGATCCGCGAATTGCGCGCGGCGAAGGGCTACGCCGATCAGGAGACTGTCAATCGCAGACAGGCTCAGGTCAATGAAGCACAGGCCCGCGTGAACCAGGAGCAGGGCAAGGTGAACGAACAGCAGCACAAGGTTAACGACGAGCAGGGGCGCGTGTCGGCCGTGTATAGCGGGCGGATCGAGGAGATTCTCGATTCGGCGGTGCGGCGGAATCTGGCGCAGCAGTTGATGTGATGACTTAGCGCTGGTTCCTTGACAGCGATTCCGGTGCTGCCGCGAAACCGCTTGCTGACGCGCGCGGCTCTCGCAGAGCCACGACCGTAAGGTAAGGGCGCGCCCCGCCGGCGGCTTGTTTGACATTGACGAACAATTTCGTCAATATAACCCCATGGCCGTCACCGCGCGTAAGGTGGTTCTTCAAATCCATCTCTATCTCGGATTGTTTGGCGCAATTTTCCTCGTTATCCTGGGGGTCACCGGAAGTGTTATGGCCTTCGAAGGCGATATCGACCACTGGCTCGATCCGAACCTCTGGTATCTAACGGCGCGCGCTAATCCATTGCCGGAAAGCGAGCTCATCGGTAAGGTGGAGCGCCGATTCGCCCCTGCGCGCGCCGGCGCGATCCAGTTTCCCCTGCAGCGCAATTTGGCCCAGGTGATGCAATTGAGCACAGGCCCGGCCGTTTTCGTCAACCCCTACGATGGCTCCATCCTCGGCGAGCGCATCGGACCCAGCAAGACGCAGCGGATCCTCGGCTACATCCACCAATTTCATTTGCGCCTGGCTACCGATGCCCGCTCGGCCATCGCTCCCGCAGGCAAGGCGATTGTCAGTTACGCCGGCCTGGTTCTCTGCCTGCTCGGTCCCACGGGACTCATTCTGTGGTGGCGCACCAAGCGCGCATCCGTGCAATGGAACGCAGCATCCTGGTTTCGACGCTGCTTCGACCTGCATCGGTGCATCGGCATCTATGCCGGCGCCTTCTTGTGGATTGCCGCGTTCACCGGCGTGCTGATCGGCTTCAACGCCGCCGAGAAGGCGATATACTCGCTGACACATTCCTCCGGCCCATCCCGGCCGCGGCTGCCGCAGTCCGTTCCCGTTCCCGGCGCGACGCCCATCGGCGTGGACCAGGCATTGGACACGGCCCGCCGGACCATGCCGTCCGCTTCCGTCGACAGCGTGTTCCTGCCGCTTAGCCCCAAGGCGCCATTCGTGATGGTGATGCGCGTGCCCGAGGAGACATCCGGCAGCGCTCACAGCACCGTCGCGGTGGACCAGTACAGCGGCAATGTTCTTCAGGTGCACGATTTTCTCAACGATTCGCTCGGCTACCGCTGGATTCGCTTCAACCGCTCCATCCACACCGGAGACATTTGGGGACTGCCTGGCCACATCATCGTCTCGGTCTCCAGCCTGCTATTGGTGGCGATGGTGATCACGGGGCTGACGATCTGGTGGAAGAAACTGGCCGTGTAGCGGCTGCGTTAAGATGAATTGCGCGCATGCTTTCCTGGCTCTTTTCCGATCCCCTGCCCGTCGGTGCGACGGCGCCCGATTTTGCGCTGCCCGACGAATCCGGCCATATGGCCGCGCTATCCGCTCTGCGCGGACGTAACGTGGCGCTGGTGTTTTATCCCGGCGACGATACGCCCGGTTGCACCAAACAGCTCTGCCAGTTCCGCGACCAATGGGACAAAGCGCGCGCGCGCGGCGTGCAAATATTCGGCGTCAATCCGCAAAGCGCGTTGAAGCACGACAAGTTCCGCCAGAAATATCACTTCCAGTTTCCGCTGCTGGTGGATGAAGGCCAGAAGGTTGCGGCGCTATATCACGCCAATGGACTGATCGTGAAGCGCACAGTCTATGTCATCGGGCCCGATGGCAAGATCCGCTTCGGCAAGCGCGGCATGCCCGACCCTTCGGAAGTTTTGGCAGCGTGCGCGTGATGAAGTTGTCGCGCGTCTATCCGATTCTCGATTCGGAAGCGCTGGCCCGGCGCGGAATCGCCATGGAGACCGCCGCGGCCGCGTTCCTTGAAGGCGGAGCCGGCATCCTGCAGATCCGGCACAAGGGCCATTGGAGCCGCGAGACCTTCGCATCCGGGAAACGAATCGCCGCACTCTGCCGGGAAGCCGGCGCGCAGCTTGTGGTGAACGACCGCGCCGATTTCGCCCTGCTGCTGGAGGCCGGCCTGCACATTGGGCAGGACGATCTGGCGCCGCGAGACGCCCGCGGGTTAGTGGGCTCCGAGCCGACGATCGGGTTTTCCAGTCACAACGCGGAGCAACTCTGCGCCGCTGGCGGCGAGCCGGTGGATTACGTCGCGTTGGGCCCGATTTTCGCCACTGCTTCCAAGCTCAATCCCGACCCGGCTGTCGGCCTGGAAGAGTTGCGCCGCTGCCGTGCCTTGATTGAGAAGCCGTTGGTGGCCATTGGCGGCATTTCGCTGGAAAACGCGCTGGAGGTCTGGCAAGCTGGGGCCGATTCCGTGGCCGTGATTGCCGGACTGCTGCCCGAAAGCGGCTCGGCGCGCGGTCTGCGCGAGCGGATGGAGCAGTGGCGAAATCTGGCTACCGCTGGCGGGGCCTGATCGTGATATCTCGCGGCAGAAAGCTCACGAGATTGGGCGCCGCGACCGCCAGCAGCCGTGAAACGATCGGTTGGCGGGCGAAAGCGCCTGCCCCACAAAAAGGCAACCCTATGCGAGCCAACGTGGGACAGACGCTTTCGTCTGTCAACCTGGAGCGAATTACGCACTGGGCGGCGATTAGCGGCGATAATCCCCAAGCACCACTGCTCATTTAATAGAGCAGCCATATCCTCAGACATGGGTTAGAATAGGCCGTATGATTTCTGGGGAAAAGACTTTTGAAGACGTCTCCGTGGCTCGTGTTCAAAGCTATTGGAACGCCCGTCCGTGCAATATCCGCCATTCTCCTAAGGAAGTTGGCACAAAGGAGTACTTCGATGAGGTGGAGGCCCGCAAATACTTCGTTGAATCGCATATTCCCCGTTTTGCCGAATTCGAACGGTGGAAAGGGAAGAAGGTGCTTGAGATTGGGTGCGGGATCGGCACCGATACGATCAATTTTGCGCGTCACGGGGCCCAAGTCACAGCGGTGGATCTCACCGAGAAGTCCTTGGAATTGGCGCGGCGGCGGGCCAAAGTGTTCGGACTGGAGGACCGCATTCAATTCTTTCAAGCAAACGCGGAAGAACTCAGCTCTTACGTGCCGCTAGATACCTATGACTTGGTGTATTCCTTCGGAGTGATCCACCATACGCCTCACCCCGAACGCGTGCTGGAGCAGGTTCGCCAATATGTGCGGCCAGGCAGCACGCTCAAGATCATGGTTTATAACCTGTGGTCCTGGAAGGTGGGCTGGATTTTGTTCGTCTATGGCAAAGGGCGGTTCTGGAAGCTGAGGCAGCTCATCGCGGAATATTCGGAGGCGCAGACAGGCTGTCCGGTAACCTATAGCTATTCCCGGACGGACGGAAGCAAACTGCTGGAGGATCGCGGATTTCGGGTTACCGATGCGATGGTGGATCATATCTTTCCATACAGCATTCCGGAATACGTTCAGTACCGCTACAAGACGATGTGGTATTTCCGCTGGCTGCCGAAGCCGGTATTTCGGTGGCTGGAACGTGCGTTCGGCTGGCATCTTTGCCTGACGGCCGAGGCCCGATAGGTCCAAAGGCGACATGGCCGGCGAGCGCCCTTACCTTTCAGTGGTGGTTACAGCCAGGAATGACGACCACGGCGGCAACTTGCTGGGGCGAATGCAGGCATTCGTCAACGGGTGGGTTGGGCAATCCAAACGGCACGGGCTCTCTTCCGAATTGATTTTCGTCGAATGGAATCCACCCGGCGATCGGCCTCGCCTGGTGGATGCCATGCATTGGCCCGAGAATTTGGGGCCGTGCCAGGTGCGAATCCTTCAGGTTCCGCCGGACTTGCATCGGCGGTATGCCCACGCCGAAGCGCTGCCTCTGTATCAGATGATGGCGAAGAATGCCGGGATCCGGCGGGCCCGCGGCCGATTTGTGCTTGCGACCAACATCGACATCATCTTTTCGGATGAGTTGGTCGGTTTTCTGGCGCAGCGGAAGTTGGAGCCTCGGCGCATGTACCGGATCGACCGGCACGATGTGATGCCGGAGGTCCCGATCGACGGGATCGAGGAGCAACTGGCGTATTGCCGGACGCACCTGATCCGGATCAATGCCCGGGAAGGCACGTTCAACCTTACTGCCCATGGCCGCCGCGCCCCGAATCCGAGCGATATTGCCGCTATCGATTCCGGAATCACGTTCGGTCCAGGATGGTTTCCAGTGGAGTGGGTTTCGGCTACGGAGAGCTTCCGGTGGGCCACCACTTACGCAGAACTTGAATTGGCCCCTCCAATTCCGGGGGTGCGCCACTTGAGATTGGATATTGAGCCCGGTCCGGGAGCGGGGAACAACCCCTTGGAAGTTCTCTTGATGAGCGCGAAAGGAGAGCAATTCGCACAAGCCACAGTCTATAGCCGCGGCATGCTCAAAGTGCCTGTGGAAGGTATGGCGGGCGAGGCGCCCTTTGTGATAAGGTTCCGCGTTTTAAACGGCGGACGTTCAATTCCATTGGACACAAGGATACTTGAGTTCCGGGTCTTCCGGTGCGATTGGGAACGGGAGACTCAAGAAGAGCCGATTATGCCGCCTCCTCCGCCGGAGATCCAAGCGCAGGAGCGCGATGGGGACGCGGAGACTCAAGAAGAGCCGACTGCGCCGCCGCTGCCGCCTGAGATCCAAGCGCAGGAGTGCGAGTGCGACGCGGAAACTCAAGAAGAGCCGATTGACCAATCTTCAATTCCAATAGGCCGCGCCTCCCGGATCCTCTCTTGGTGGGAACGGTTCCAGCGTTTCCTCGCGATGGTGGCTTATGGAGAAGACATCATCCTAGTGCCGGTTGCGGTTTCGCCATGGGTGAAACGCGCTCTGCGGTTCTACGTAGATAATGGAGGATTTACTGGTTTGCTGCGACACGGAATCAAAAGGGGAAAGATCGAGCCGGCGTCCACACCCATCGCTGCCACGCCGCGCAGCGCGATATCCGCGAACACGCAGCCGGTGCAGCTACACATGATCGCTGCAACGCCACCCAGTGAGATTTCCGCGGACCCGC
>PLDF01000301.1 GCA_003135055.1 Bryobacterales bacterium
ATCAAAGCACCGCAGGCTTATTCCGGAATTCGGGCATTGCGCGTCGTTTTGCTCGATACCGCATCTTTAGCCTGTACTCTCTACATTGGAAACCTATGAAGATCGGAATCACCTGCTATCCCACCTACGGCGGCAGCGGCGTTGTCGCCACCGAGCTCGGCATTGAACTCGCCGCAGCCGGACATCAGGTCCACTTCATCGCCTATTCTCAGCCGTTCCGTCTGCGTGGACGCGAGCAGGACATCGCGTTTCATGAAGTGCCGGTTTCGAATTATCCGCTGTTCGAGTACCCTCCGTACGACCTGGCGCTGGCGACGCGGATGGCTGAGGTTGCGGCGTATTACGAGCTGGACCTGCTGCACGTCCACTACGCGATTCCGCATTCCATCTCGGCTTATCTTGCCCGGGAGATGCTGGCTCGGCAAAAGCGCAGGCTGCCCTTCATCACGACGCTGCACGGGACAGATATTACCCTGGTGGGACTCGACCACTCGTATCTGCCCATCACACGCTTTGGCATCGACGAGAGCGATGGCGTGACCGCAATTTCCACCTACCTGAAGGACAAGACTATCCAGGAATTCCATCCAGAGCGGTCAATCCACGTCATTCCCAATTTTGTGAACTGCGATGTCTACATGCCGCTGAGCGAGACGGAGCGCGCGGCGGGACGCGCTCGCTATGCGGAGCCTGGTGAAAAAATCCTGGTGCACTTGTCCAATTTTCGGCCGGTCAAGCGCACGGGCGACGTTGTTCGGATTTTCTCCAGGGTAGCCCGCGAGTTGCAAGCACGACTGCTGATGATTGGAGACGGACCTGACCGTTCTGCTGCCGAATGGATCGCCCATCGCAAGGGGATCCAGGACCGCGTGCATTTTCTGGGCAAGCAGAGCAGCGTTTCAGAGATGCTCCCGCTGGCAGATCTGCTTCTGATGCCAAGCGAGCTTGAATCCTTCGGATTGGCCGCACTGGAGGCGATGGCCTGTCGCGTCCCCTCGATCGCAACCCGCGTCGGCGGAGTTCCTGAGCTGATCGACGATGGGGTCAGCGGAAGACTTTTCCCTGTGGGCGATGTTGAGGGTATGGCCGGAGCCGCCGTGGAACTGCTGGGTGACTCCGACCGCTATCTGGCCATGGCGGAAGCTGCCCGCCGCACCGCCCAGACCCGCTATTGCGCTTCAAAGATTGTGCCGCTCTATGAGCGATTCTATGAAGACGTTGTCAGCGGGTCCGCGGCTGCGAGTGGTTAGTGGATCATGTTGAGCGTGTCCTGGGAGATGGTGTCGAAAGTCGTGATCGCCTTGGAACTCGCATCGAATGCCTGCTGTTCCACGATCAGATTGGAAAATTGCGTCGAGATATCGACATTCGATTCCTCCAGCGCCTGGTCCTGAATCGTTCCCAGCCCGGCTGACCCCGCAACGCTGACGCTGGCCGTACCGGACGAAAGAGTCGTCTGGTAGTTGTTGCCGGCAGACATGATCAGCCCCTGCGGGTTGGTAATGTCCGCCAGTGCAAGCTGCCCAACGGGCGACGTCATTCCGTTGGTGAACTGCGCGGAAATCACGCCGTTCGAATCGATCGTAAATCCGTTCGATTCGCCACCGGCATAACCGTTCTGCGTTGTTCCCGAAACAGCAGAGGCAGACGAAACCTGGCTGATCGTAGGCTGGCCATTTGATCCGAACAGATTCCAGGAGAAATTCAGCGGGGTAGCGCCATCGCTGAGCCCGGTGAAGTTGATGCCGCTGAGATTCCCGGACGGCGAGGTCAGATCCCCGTTTCCATTGAATGTGAGTGTACCCGTGTTATTCGTTGCGACGGGCTCCTGCACCACGTTCCCGGAAGTCGAAAAGCTGGTTCCGGAAATGACGAGCGTGTTGCCGCCCGCGCCTACACTGACCGAAGCGCTGGCGGGGGTGATCCCCTCGGTCCCCAGTTGGGTGGTCAGATCGCCCGCGTAAGTCGCCAGCGACTCACCCGGCGCGATTGGAGGAGCGGTGATGGTTGCTGACGCGCCGCCCGCGTTCAGTCCGGATATCGTAAGGTTCGTGGAAGTATCTACGGTCCCAACCGCGCCTCCACTCTGCGCAAAGGTATAGGTGTCCGTCGCCGTTGTCACTGGCGGGTTCCCTGCCGTGACGCTGGACGAAGTCGGCGTCAGCGTATCGGGTAGAGAGATACCGTAACTCCAGCTCCCGCTGCCTTCATTCGTGAAATCGATCGTGGCGACATGGGACACGCCCAGCGAATCGTAAATCGTCACCTGCGCCGGTACGACTGTCCCCACTGGCGCCGACACATCCAGGTTCGCCGTCATCGAGAGCGTCGTGGTCGCCTGGGGCTGCTCGACCGCGTTCGTCGGAATCACGATGGGCACCAGAGGAGCGTTCGTATCCACAGCCCCGTTGACCACCGGGTAGCCCATCACCTGCTGACCGCCCTGCGTAGTCAGAGAACCGTCCGCGCCCTGCGTAAAGTTTCCGGCACGCGTGTATTCCGTTGTATTGCCGTTCTGCACGACGAAGAATCCGTTGCCGTTCAGGTAGACGTCGGAAGCGTTGCCGGTTTCCTGGATGCCTCCTTGCGAGAAATCCGTCTCTGTGGCCGCAGTCTGCGTTCCCGCGCCCACCTGCAGCGTCTTACCCGAACCCGTGGTGCCGACCTGCTGATAAAACAGGTCGCTGAAAGTTACGTTCTGACTCTTGAAAGCCGTCGTGTTCATGTTGGAGAGATTGTTGGCGATGGTGTCGAGCGCCTCGGACGAAGCTTTGAGCCCGGTCAGCGGAATCGAAAAAGATGACATGGTTCCTCCGTGAGATGGCCGCGCGCAGGTTTAATGCGCCGGGTTGGAAGTGGAAGTGTGCGCCTGCTGCGCGCGGGCCCTCAGAGAACTGACTACGGAGCCGAGTGGGCTGGCCGAAGAACTGGGTGCAAGCGTTTGCGCGGCGTTCTCCAGGGCGCTCGCGATGCGCGAGGCGGAGCCGCCGGTAGTCGGAGCACTC
>PLDF01000322.1 GCA_003135055.1 Bryobacterales bacterium
TCGTCAATTTTCCTCTTGACGATTGGCGGTACGTACATGACGCGGCCATCGGTGAGCGTGTAAAGCACCTGGTCGCCGTATTGCCCGGTCACTTCCTTCCCGTCGTTGTATTTCAATGCGACCTCGACCGGGACGTTGGTCTGAAATTGCACCTTGTCGCTCATTTTGCGCTCTTTCTCCCGACACACGGAAGGCCTGTGCCTTAATCCGTGAACCTTGCCTTTTTTTAAGATTGCTTTCTGGTTTTCGTCGAGTCCGGCGTGAACGATTCTCGGAGTGGCCATGGCTCTGGCAATCCAAGGAGTCGCCGACCGGACGGCGAGGCCGAAGCCGTTCCTAAACGCTTCGCGACTTCAGGTTACTAATCCGGGAGCGGCCTTCTCGTGTAACCACATTCCCACAAGAGACTTGGCTGAACGCACAGAAAGAGCAGAAAATGCGCACCCGGCGCGCATATTCTTATTCGGGCAATTCCGGCATACTGGATTTCGTCCGGCAAGCCGATTTCAACGCCCTTGCCGGAGTTCGCGTTTGGCAGCGCTCATACACTCTGCTTAGCCGGGCAAGTCGAAGCCCTGCTGTTTCGACAAATTTATTGGGACGCGCCCACGCGTCTTCAGGACAATAACCATCCCATCCGGGATTCAACTTAGTTTCAAGGAGAATAACAGTGAACACATTTCGACGGATTCCGATTATGTCGCTTGCCGTTGCCGGGCTGATCGCCGGCGGTCTGATGTTATCGTCGCTTCATGGCCAGCAAGCCGGTCTCGCCCCGAACCCGTCCGGCACTTGGATTCAAACCATCACTCTGAAGGGTGAGGCGCCTTTTCAAGGTCTCGTCACGTTCAATGCGGACGGAACCGTAACCGATACGGATCAGGCCGACGCCGCGCCACCCGATATCGCGAGCCCTGGCCACGGCGTGTGGCTCTACGGCGGTCAGAATACCGTTCACATCAGGCTGGAAAAATTCCTCTTCCTCGCTGGTGGATCTGGTACTCCCGATGGCACGAATCTATCGATTGGAACGGTGACCATCAAGGACAGTGACAATTTTCAAGCGAATGGGGTGGTTGAGGTCTTTTCGAATACCGGCCAGCAGGTTCTCACAATCCCCTTTACTTCAGTGGGGAAACGCATGACGCTTTCCAATTAGCCCGCCGCAACAATCTACCCGAGTGCCGGGGCTTCCATTTGCGAAGCTCCGGCCGTCCCGCCGGACTCATCGCTCGGACAAGTTTAATTTCGCGATCATCGTCGAAAAGCGGGGGTCCGGACGCAGGCAGTCCATCCTTCGTTGCGCCCTCATCCACAGCACCGTTGGTTCGTGCTGCTGAATGGCCCGCTCCAGCCACTCGAAGGCAGCATCCGGTTCGCCCAGCAAACCGTAAAGCAGACCGATCCGCGCAGGACACCCCTGCGCGCTGCCCGGCAGATTCTCCAGTTCCCGCAGCAGCCTCCGCGCCAGCTCCCGATGACCGCCGAGGGCATGAGCTTGCGCCAGCGTGGACAGACTTGCATACGACCGGCCGAGAACCTGCACCAGCCGCTCCGCCAAGGCGATGCCTTCGTCGAAGCGCTCCTGATACCCCCGGATCAAGGACAGGGTCTGTATCGCCTTGGGAAACGAGTCGTCGATATTGAGGATGCGCAGGGACGCCTCGGCCGCTTTGTCGTAGTCTCCCGCAAACATCAACGCGGCTGCGCGTACCTGGCGGCCGGTCAAATGCAGCGGATCCTGGGCGACCACCCGATCGCCCTCGGCCACAGCCTCTGTCGTGCGCCCGCGCGGAATCAGGTACCACATCGCATGGGCCATTCGGACATATGGCGCCGGATTCAGATCGAGGGCACGCTGGAAGCGCTGCCCACCCGCGGCCCAGTCGTAATCGAGCATGACCGAAATCTGGCCCATGGCGGCGCACGCCTCGGCATCGCCGTCATCCACCTCAAGGGCGCGGTGCGCGGCCGCGGCGGCCCGTGGCAGGAACTCGAGGGCGGGCGCGCCCCCTTCGGTCACCAGACCCAGACAGCACTGCGCGATGCCTGTGTGAGCCGCGGCGTAAGCGGAATCGATGGCAACGGCGCGTTCAAAACACTGCAGGCCTTTCGCAAACTCCGCCGGTGCGTACTTGTGCCAACGAAAGCGTCCTTCAAGGTACGCCTCGTAAGCCGGGAGGTTCGTCACGGGATGCCTGGCAACCCCCAGCTGAAACCGGAGCTGCCGCGCGATGTCGGCGGAGATTTCGTCCTGCACCGCAAAGATGTCGGTCAACTCGCGGTCGTAACGCTTGGATGAGAGATGAGTCCCGTCGGTCGCACGGATAAGCTGCGCGGTCACCCGGATGCGGTTGCCGGAGCGCCGCAGGCTGCCTTCGAGCACGGTGCTCACGCCTAACGCTTCGGCGATACCACGTATGTCTTCATTCCTGCCTTTAAACGCAAAGGCGGAAGTTCGCGCGATAACCTTCAGGCCCGGAACCTGGGCAAGGGCATTAATGATCTCCTCGGCCAGACCGTCGCTGAAATATTCATCTTCGGCGGCGGAACTCAGGTTGGTGAACGGTAGAACGGCGATCGAGGGAGACCATTGCGAGGCTTTTACCGCGTTTGCAGACGCGGCTTCGAGCGCGGCGGGCGCTTGGGAAGAGGCCGGGTTTACGCCCGAGACTTCCCCAATGAAAGAATATCCACGGCGCGGAATGGTCCTGATATAGCGGGGCGCGTTGGTGTCATCGCGCAAAGCATTGCGAAGCTGGCGGATGCACCGGTTCACGCCGTGCTCGAAATCGACCATCGTCCCGTCGCCCCAAAGCGCTTGCCGGATGGTCTCCCGGTCCACAACCTCCCCGGCGCGGCTCAGAAGCAGTGTCAGCAAACCGGCGGGCTGCGGCTGAAGAGGAATCCTGGTTCCACTTTTCCTGAGCTCCGCGAACGTTGAGTCGAACTCGTAAACACCGAAACGAAAGTACCGGCGATCGGCTCGCGGAGCGGACGAAACCATGCTTCAGGACTTGCGGACCAGTATAGGATATCCCCGCTCCGCTGTCCACATCATGCGCTGCCGGCGCGCTGCCGGAAGAGCGGCGCCGCCCGAGATAGCTATGCCATCGCGCCGGCGAGGTTCATTTTCAGCAGCAGTTCGTCGTAGCGCGGATCGGAGCGAAGGGCGTCCACCCAGGGCAGCGACCGAATCCACAGCATCCTGGGATCGCGGTGTTCGACGGCCAAATCTATCCATTCGAATGCGGCGTCTCTCTCCTCGAGCAATGCATAAATGCAAGCCACGCCGCTCGCGGCTGTCTGCACGCCCGTCAGAGCCTTCATCTCCCGCAGAACGCGATGCGCTGCCTCTTGGTCTCCCGCAACCGCATGCGACGTTCCCAGGGCAAACAGGGTCCCGTGCGTTCGTCCGTAAATGTGAATCAGCCGTTCGCAGAACGCGCGGGCTTCTTCAAAGCGGCTTTGAAACGCGCGAATGTACGCGATGTTCTGGATCGCCCTTTGGTAGCTGGGATCGAGATCGAGAACCCGCAGGCTTTCCTCCACAGCCGCGTCGTAATTGCGTTCGAGAAGCAGCGCAGTGGCTTTTGCGCTCTGGCCCCCGAGGTGTAACGGGTCGTGTACGGTCACCTGATCGAACTCGGCCCGGACTTCTTCCATGCGCTCTTGCGGCAGCAGAAACCACAAGGCGTATCCAATGCGCACTTGCGTCCCTGAGTTCAACTCCCGCGCGCGGCTGAAGTGCCGCTCCGCCGTGGTCCAGTCAAAGTCGAGCATGATGGCCACATCTCCCAGCAGCGCATGCGCTTCGGCATTCGTCTCGTCCAGTTCCAGCGCGCGGCGCGCCACTGCCGCGGCTTTGGGTAAAGCATTCCGGGGGCTGGCGCCGTATTCGATAGCCATCCCGAGGTAATACGCCGCCATGCCGGCATACGCCGGGCCATATTCAGGATCGATGGCAGCCGCCCGCTGAAAACATTCGAAGGCCTTGCGGAATCGGTCGGGCGTGAACTTGGCCCAGTGGTAACGGCCTTCAAGGAACGCCCGATAAGCGGCAGTGCCAGTGGTGGAGCGCTTCCGTGCGATGAGCCGGAATTGAAGCTGTTCGGCGATGTCGGCGGAGATCTCGTCCTGCACCGCAAAGATGTCGGTCAACTCGCGGTCATAACGCTTGGATGAGAGATGCGTTCCGTCGGCCGCATGGATCAGCTGTGCGGTCACCCGGACGCGGTTGCCGGAGCGCCTCACGCTGCCTTCAACCACGTTGCTCACGCCCAACGTCTCGGCGATCCCGCGTATGTCTTCATTCCTGCCCTTGAAGGCAAAAGCGGAAGTTCGCGCGATGACCTTCAGGTCCGGAACCTGGGCAAGGGCATTAATGATCTCCTCGGCCAGGCCGTCGCTGAAATATTCGTCTTCGGCGACGGAACTCAGGTTTGTGAACGGCAGAACGGCGATTGAGGGAGGCGATTCCGAGGCCTTTAAGGTTATTTCAGAGGCGGCGTCGAGCGCAGCGGGCGCTTGGGAAGAGGCCGACGTTACCCCCGAGACTTCCCCGATAAAAGAATATCCCCGGCGCGGAATGGTCCGGATATAGCGGGGCGCGTCCGGATCGTCCGATAACGCGCTTCGAAGCTGGCGGACGCACCGGTTCACGCCGTGCTCGAAATCGACCATCGTCCCGTCGCCCCAAAGCGCTTGCCGGATAGTCTCCCGGTCCACAACCTCCCCGGCGCGGGTCAGCAGCAGTGTCAGCAAGCCCGCAGGCTGTGGCTGAAGAGGAATCCTGGTTCCACTTTTTCTGAGCTCCGCAAACGTTGAGTCGAACTCGTAAACACCGAAACGAAAGTACCGGTGATCGGCTCGCGGAGCGGACGAAACCATGCTTCTCAGGACTTGCGGACCAGTATAGGATATCCCCGCACCGCTGTCCACACAAATTGCGCATAGCGCCGGTAACTCCTCGCCGCTGAGGGTCCAGCCGTGACCAGACGCGGAAAAAGGCAGCCGGACGCCTGGTCCGGCTGCCTGATGTCGCTCGCCTGAGAATATCGCCTAATATACAGCGATAGCGCCAATATATTGCGCCGGAGTGGGGTTCCCATTCGGAAGACCATTACCGCTCGGGCAGCTGTTGGCTTGAGTCATGTCGATGGCGATGTAATAGATTCCAGCTTGGGATGGCGCCGTCAGGGTGATGGTTTGACTGCCATTGAAGGACCTTGTCGCATAATAAAACGTACACGAGTAAGGTGTGCCCGGTGGCGTGTTTGTGACGGACTCGTTGGACAGACCCACATAGTACTGGGTAAGATCCGGACCAGTGTTTGCGACAACGGCATCGAAGGAGACTGAGAAGGCAGCTCCCGGAACCACATGCGCCTGGCTGGTGTTGCTCGAGTTCGTGTTCACGGCAACCACGCACTCTCCCCTGAAACACGCGCCGAAGGCAAGTGCAACCGGACCTGTCGGACCCGCAGGACCGGCCGGACCTGACGGACCAGCAGGACCCTCCGCACCGGTCGGACCTGCGGAGCCCTGAGCGCCAGTCGCGCCTGCCGGACCCACTGCGCCAACGGCGCCCGCGGCTCCAGCCGGACCCGCAGGACCTGTCGCACCCGCCGGACCTATCGCACCCGCCGGACCTATTGCACCCGCCGGGCCCTGAGCGCCAGTCGCGCCGGCGGGGCCCATTGCGCCAACAGCACCCGCGGCGCCAGCTGGACCCGCAGGACCTGCCGCACCCGCTGAGCCCTGAGCGCCGGTCGCACCGGCCGGGCCAGCGGAACCCTGTGCTCCATTTGCACCCGCCGGTCCCTGCGCCCCGGCAGGCCCAACCGCGCCGACCGCGACCGTCATGTTGGCGCTGTCGATATCTCCCAGGATGTTATGATATGAGACGACCAACTGATAAGAGCCCGGACTGAATGGCTGGGGAAAGGTCGCGGTGATTGTGCTGGCCGTCGCCGTCACACTGGCGCCTGAGACGGTCTGCGACCCGAGCGTCACGGACTGCACGCCGGAGCCGCCGATTCCATTAAGGCTGGTTCCATTCACCGTCAAAACTTTCCCGCTCACAGAAGCATTAGTGAGCACTGGAAGCAGCGTCTGTGCCGAGACGGAAAAAGCAAGCGTTAAAAGCAAAAGGGCAGCAGGCGCAGTTCGCCCCCACTGGTTGATTGAGTTTTTCAGGAGACTGGCAGTCGAGACTACCAGCCCGTTCACGTAGTTACACTTCTTCATCGAATTTACTCCTCTATGTTTTTCTGAAATTGCCGGGAGAATCGCTTGTACCGGCGCTGCTACTCACCGGGAGTCGCAGGCGCGCCTCTTCGAAATCGCGAGGTCCAACGCAACCTGGAACCGGGCTTACCAGACCTTTGACCAGCGGAATCCGACTGCCGATCTCCCTTGTTTGTGGAAGCTCCCCGCTCGCAGCACTTTCTTTCCGTCTTTCTTCGGCTTTGCTTCCCGCACGATTTTCACTTTGACCGAATCCAGAATCAAACTCCATGCGCATCGGGTGATGAATTCCTGATTTTTCTTGTGCGCCTGAAAGTGATTCAAAAACATGGAGTTGTCAGCGATATGCGCGAGGGATGCGTGGACCGGCGTAGTGGCAACATCCGATAATGCCGGGAGTGGATACACGCCTCTTCCGCTACGGTGTTTTCCAGTTTGACGCTGCAACCGGAGAGTTAATGAAAGACGGAACCCATCTCGCTGGAGCCGCAGCCCGCGTAACTGTGGGAGCTTCCTCTTTCGCGAGCCGGAGTTCCCATCCCGATTGCGGCGGCGAATGGCCGCTTCTGGCATTCTGCGACGGCTGCCCATGTGCCTAACGGGGTCCGCTGGGAAGGGCTCTGGAGCGGCTGCGGGCTCAGCGGTAGGTTATCGGAAATCCGGAGGTTGGGTCCGTGATCTTGTGCCGCGGAAAAATGGGGGGGCGCCAATGAGCGTTTCGCCATCTCGTGGACGTGCCCGGTGCTGGCAAACGCCTCAGAGAGGCGATCTAGGATATGACGCGCCGGCCAGCTAACTGTCGATAAATCCCTTTTCGCACTAGGCAGTCGTGCATAAATCTTCCCTGACGGCGTAGCGGTTATCGATTCGACCGGCGGTGGCACGGTCCGGATCACTCGCCCCTTCGCGACTACAGAGGATCAACTTCCCACATCGCCGTTGTAAAACATTAGCCGCCCGCCACAAGTCAGCTGGACAGTAAACGCTACGCCATCACTCGCAGTTGCTCGCTATCCACAGCTAGATGTCTGGACGGTCCAATCATGTACGTCTCCAAGCTGGCGACCATCTGCTCATTCCGAGTAGTCACGACGGCAACTGCCGCACGATTGGGCCGCAAATGGTCGGTGAGCATCATTCTTCAGGCTGATTCCCGATCAGCGCCTTCGGGAGTCTGTGCTGTGCTGGGCTGCTGCCCGTTGACTGCACAGGCAGGGTTCTCAGAACAAGACCTCAGTATCTCCGGCGAGCGGAGCGTTCGGTGAACACACGCTAAAATGGAGACTACAGGCGAGCCTACCGATGTTCTCCCATACCATACCCAGAAAGCTGCTCGAACAGTTCGCATACGACGATCCGCGAACGAAATCCAAGCGGCTCTGGCAGTATCAGAAAGGCCTCCCGCCATGGTGGAAAGCCTCGCCCGGAAGGGCAACAGCGTGGGACGGCCATTTCGCGGACCCGGTGAACGCCGCAAAGGAAGAGCAAATCGAACTGCGGCTGAAGCAGGAATTCGAGGACCCGGTAAACGAGTTCATCGAGATGATCGGCTACCGGACGTTCTTCCTCGATTCACGGCGCATCTACCTGCTGACGGGATACGTCCGGATGCTGTTCACCCGATCCGTTGCTCGTCAGGGGGCAAGCGCGGTAAATGCGAAGACGAAGATGGATGCCTTCCGGGCGCTGCTGAAGGATGACGAGAAGCTGACGGAACTCGCGGCCCGGTACACCATGGATATGATTAGCCGGGGATATCGTCTCGGGCGCATGGTCACGAAACAGGAAGTGATCGAGGCGACCGAAAAGACAATCGCGCAGCACTCCGGTCCCGACGAAGCCCAGCGCGATTTTATCCAGGCACTCGAAACGATGATGACCTTCCCGGACGAAACTATGTTGAACGGTCAGTGGGGCATCATGACGACGGACGCCGCGCATCCGTTCGTAATTGGCGACGCACCGGTAGTGACGTTCGAGCGGACGGAGCGAAACACGCTGTATTGGGGACAGGGCTTCGCGCGTCCGAATGTCGAGGTGTTCCTGCCAGTGTCGCCGACCACGTGTCTCCATATCCTGCCGCGCGTCGAGCGCACAAGACAGCCTCGCCCGCCGGCTCCGGCTGAAGTGAACATGGGTCAGGCGGCGTGTGCCACGAAGTACTGCTTCGCCAACATCAAGAGCCAGGAAATCGACGTGGTACTACAGCCGGAGTTCGGCAAAATGCGGATGGGAATCACCGGCTTCAACACGCACCACATCGACCATAATCAGACGCTGTTCGACATTCTGATGGGCCGCCGACCTCGGGCGGCTTAGCCTTAGCGAGGATTGAAGCGAGGCCCGGCTGAGACTACTTGTGCATCGGCTGTCAAACAGCGGCCCTCCATCAAGAACATGGTGAAGTCCATAGCGAGCGACTCAGCGGCAAGGCCCATGACGTTCCGTTGGGGGACCCGTGGCTCGCCGGTCACGCCTCCGGCAGTTCGATGCCGTCGTTCACTGCGTTCCGCAACCGAAGGATAGCCTTTGGTTTTTGTCGTTTCGTCGTCTTTTGCCGTCGCGCCATACTGGCGGCCTCCCGCGCCGCGGTTTTTAGTATGGAGCGCGAAACACCCGCACCGCAGTCCTCAACGCCGTCTCGGGGAATTTGTCTGCGTGGGCGTTCAGGCCGGGAGCGGGCCCGCGCATGGAGGAATGATCGCCCCGCCGGCGATTCGAAATGTGCGACAATTTCGAATGAGACAACGGATCAAATCGACGGACCGGCGCACAAAAATGCGGGCGAATTCGTGGAAGCTCTGCGCGCGCTGTTTCTGGAGGATAAGGCTCCCGAGCCGGCCGCTCGATCTATCTTTCGCGGCCAAGGAAACGCCGCCTGGCAGCTGATGTCTTCGGCTTTTCGTGCGGGCACTGTCCTTGGCTACGAAAGCCAGCAGTTCTGTCGGATTTCAAACGGTACACCATGCCGATCATGGGATCAGGGAAACGCGGAACTCACCGCGGTCATGGAGTTCTTACAACTTGCCGACCACGTAGGCCTTGAGATTCCCGCTGACCACGAATGGCTTCGACAATGGAATCCGTTCCAGAACCGGGTTGGTCATGACATTGGAAGCGAACAGTGGCCGCCACAAGGACTCTACGAAGCCCTTGCCCTGGCTCAACACCACGGCGTACCAACGAGGCTTCTTGACTTTACCTACGATCCTCTCGTCGCTGCCTTCTTTGCCGCGGAGGGCCCGCCACGAGAAGCCGACCAAATAGCCGTCTGGTCGGTGGACCTAGAGGCAGTCCTCGCGTCTAATGGTGCCGGCCGACGGATCGAGGTCGTCACGGTCTCGAGAATGCAGAATAGAAATCTAGCAGCGCAGAGAGGACTATTCCTACTCGACCGCAGCGGAGCCCTGTGGCAAAGTGAGGGCTTCGATAGGATATCGACGTCTGGTCGTCGACTCGTAAGAAAGTTCTGCCTGCCGGTCGGCGAATGCCACCCCTTATTAAGACTTCTCGGCAAACTCGGCGTTGACCGCGCTCACCTCATGCCTTCCTTTGATGGCGTATTGCAAGAGCTACGGGCGCGGCGCGAAAGACAGGGCCCACGTAGGGTCCTCAGGGTGGGTGAGACAGAGTAGGCTTCGCGGGCTTCAATGGAGAGACCCCTTTTGCTGGGCACCTGCCTGCCAAACAAAAGGTCTGTGCCGGATTCGTTAACAGCGCCAAGGCCCGTTTGCGAATCGATGAGAGCTGCGTGGTCTATAGTGAAATGTAGTCGTCGGTTAGCACATCAACGCCATACCAATCCAATATCCACTTACTTATGCGGACTGCTCTCGGTATTCTTCGATAGTGAACGCCGTCCAGCGGGAGGTATGAGCGGTTCTCAAGCCACGATGATACGCCTGCAAGCGTGCCGTCCTTACGAAGCCGTTTAACCAAGTGTCGGGCATTCACAACGGGAATCGTGGGGTCCTGAACGTAGGGAGCGCCAATCGACGTTTCGGATACAACAGCCCAAGTAACCGTGTAGGTGTCGTCAATGCCTAGAGAATCAAAAAGAAACTGCGGACCGGCGGCGAACGCGGCTTTTCGAGTCCGGATTTGGCTGATACCTTTCTCTATCTCTTCAGAGCGTTCACAGACTTCCCTCGGGTCCGCAGGGGCGGTAAATGCCTTGAGTTCAAGGACAAAAGCGCGCCGTTCATCGTCGCAACTTATGGCTAAATCGACTTCAGATGCGGTTGCCCACCGCGTGATGCAGCCAGACCAAAAGCGAAAGCCTAGGCCACTCAGTCCTGCTTTTAAGCGCGATATCATTGCCTGTTCCTTCGTATTACTTAAAACCGTGTATCCGTCACGTTCGGCGGGCAGCCGATTCAATAGAACGGAAAAGTTGCGTTCGATGGAACTGTTCATCAGCAGGTTCGGCGAAATCGCGATACAGGACGGCGAAAGCTTTATTAGCGGCTGGAGTGCCGGGTCTGCGTTCTTCTGACCACTAGAGCCATAGGTGAGCATCTGAACGATCTCTATGATCGTGGATCGTTTGATGCCGCAATATCGCGTCAATCGATCCAGAAGCTCGTTTGACTCCATGAGGAGTAATGCGCGGGCGATCCCATTTCCGGGACAGCCACCTAAGGCCGCACTCAACCGTGACAAAAAGTGGATAAGCGATAGTGCAAAAAGCACCCGCGCTACGCGACGAAAGTCGTCCAGCGTGAACATTGCAAAGCTCCAGTCGTCGGGTAATGAGAATCGAGCGTCGATGATCGGCCCCAGACTCTCGACTGCGCGTTGTACGATCTTAGGGTTCAAACTGTAATCGAAAGACTGCCCGCGGACACGCAACGACATGTGAACCTCTTCCATGAACGATGGATCAAAGTCGTCAAGCATTGATGAATCTGACTTGTTCATCAGCGCGTGATCATATGCCTCGTATTGAGCGTCATCGATCATCGAGCCGGATGTTCGAATTCGACTACCTTCAAGAAGAAGATTCACTAGGCCACAGGACGCATAGGTATAGGCGGCCGTGAAGGGCCCATAGTCCATGGCCAGTTCCGATAGATGCATCGCATGCGAATACAAAGCGTCGTCGTACGCGGGGGGCTTCGTACTGCTTGGAGGGCAGGTGCTGCTCAACCATTTCAGCGCCCAACGCGAGTGATTGATAAGGTTGTCGGCGAGCGCGTGATAATGCAGTTCATCATCGGGCGCATGGACATACTGGCGAGCGAAATGATCTTCGAAATGAGCGAAGAAATGCCAAGTGGCCCGTGCGAACGGTTCGGACATCAAGGCGTTTTTCAAAAACTCGTTGTCGACTTGCCGCTCGACCTCTCGTAGTTCGCTGGAAACACTATCTGTCATATTTGGGTTTAAGGACCCGACAACCCTGCACAAATGGATACTCGGCTGTCCTGATCATGCGAGTCGCGTCGATAGAAGATGGAGAGCGCCAGCGACGCCGTCGATAACGGCGAACCATGTATCTCGAATCCGTCTACCTGTGACGCGAAAGTATCGGAATTGCTTCACATCGAGACTGTGGGCGTGGCTCACTCTCAGGCCGTTGAGATCCTTAAGGGGTCCCACTACGGCAGCAACATCGCCTTGGTCCCAACCGAGCACGGCAAACAGAAGGGTCTCAAGAAGTTTGAACTGTTTCCACTCCTTGTCATACGGTGTTGCACCTAAGGCTTTGCGCAGCGCCGACACGCTGAGATGTTCAGCCACCCAGGCGTACAAATCCTTCGCCAACTCAGCGAGTTCCTCCCAATTCTCCTCGAGTGGGCCCACACTCAACCGCTGCCTAGCCTTTTGGTCGGGATAGGCCTCGTCGTGAACCCGTTCTCCGAATCGGGATAAGAACGACTCATTCACATGCTTAATCTTCTCCTGAATCAGCTCTACTGTACCCGGAGAATTGGGTGGGTTCTGCTGCATCCGTGTTTGATAGAGCTCTTCACAGACTGGACCGCTCGGCAAACACGAGAATGATGCCCAGTACTGTTGCTCTGCTAGGCTTTGTTCGGCTAAGTCGTGGGCAAACGCGTTCACAAAACCCGCCGAATTGATGCCCACATCGATTGACTCGATGGCTCCAGCCGGCCGAGCAGTTCCCCATGACCTCATGTGAAAGAACACCGAATCGTTAGGATTCTTTAAATACTTTCGCAGCACACCCGGCTGAAAGCAGAGGTACGCAGGACCAGAATTCAGTGTGCACTTCCTTCCGTCCGCATTTCCAATAAATTCGAGGCTTGAGGGCGTCGGCGGGAGGTCAAAACAGTGCCAGGGGCTCCGTTCAGGTCTGGGTCCGCCATACGGCCTGATAACAACGGTACGGAGCAACGTCGATCGTCCTTGCCAATACTTATCCTGGTGTTCGTCGATCTCATTCACGCGCACGTCCACGTCGCTCGGAGTCGGTGCCTGAAGCGCCGCAGTAATACCGGCCGATGTGGTGTTCCTGAAGCGATCAGAGACGGCACCCACAACTAAGCCCAGGCCCGCCGCTGCGAGGTAGTCCCGCAGGTAGTCCCTATGCACTTCCAGTCTTAGCATTGGATGGTAATATGCATGTTTCTCTAGTCGAACTCGAACTACTTCGATGCCGTCAAGCGGATGCACTAGCTCGTACTGATCGCCAGAGCCTCGTGTGTCTAGGGCGTGGTAGGTTACGAAGTCCCGTTGAATCTCAACGAGTCGTTGGCCCGTCGTTCGATGTTCGCGCACAACCGACCACAGCTTAATTGGTATTCCCTTCGATCGAGCCGAGTGTCCAAAATCGAACCGCCTTCGATCAATCCACTGCGGCTCTAAGGCCAGATCATGATATGTCAGGGCTTCCTGTGCTTCCTTTAGCCGCCGAAGAGGAGCGAGTAACGCCCTAACGCCCCACTCCTCCATCTGCCAGTCGGGAGTAGAAGCCTTTCCGGCCATCCGATGGGTGAATGCATCGGTCACGATGTAATCGCCGCCGGCGAATCGACTGAGACCGATATCGACGTCGGCATAGGTTAGCCACCGGATCAATTCTTCTTCAGGAACCATGCCCTATTCTCAATCCCCCCTAATGAGTCTACGCCTAATCAATTGGACTTGGGTCAAGCAAGCCGCCCTGAGTCGACCGACGATATGACACTTTGGAAACGCGACGCGAACCGAGCCCCTCGGACGCCGAGAACCACATGAAGCCGTTCCGTGCAGGTCGTCTGAAACAACCAGCGCGGCCAATCCGCAGGGGTTGAAAGAACGCCGAATCGGCTCCGGTCGGGACACGCGCCACTCGTACAAGGCTTGGATTTGGGCGACGCTGGCCCCAAGTCCTTCTGGGAAACCGACCGGAACTAACCACGAGTAACGGCGAAGGGTTTACCGATCACATAACAGGAACCAAATCGGTTGGTTCGCAAACGGATTGAATTGGAGGCGGATGTCCTCGATGCCGGTCAGCATCGCGGCAAAGTTATGTCTCAACGGTTGCATTTCCGGCAACATTCGCGACGAAGAACCTCATCAATGGGACCCGGCTGAAACCAAAGATCGCGCTCCACCGGTAACCCGAGCGGGCCTTGAGCGCTCGCAATTTCGGACAGCAGAAAATACCCCCACTCCTCTTCCAGGCCGATCACATATCCGAACAGGAGCCAGTCTCCGTCCTCCTCCGAGCCCTCGGTGATGAACCATGTCCACCCGGCATCAGGCGTGAAGAGTTTAGCGTGCACGATCGGCGCACTGGACGATTCTTGGGAATACAGTGACGGCAAAGTCTTCCTCAATTCCAGGGGAAGCAAATCCATAGATCATTCCTCCTTCCGGAGCGCTCGCCCGCGTGAATCACGCGACGAGCGCCCTTGCGCTGGCGGTTCAGAACAGTGAGAGCTGGGAGTCCGGTTCGACAATCAGCGGTCTCCTTCGGGGCGGCTCTCTCTCAAATCGGGTCCCAAAGATCAAGCCCTTGGTCGGATCAGCGGCAGCAGCCAATTCATTGAGGGGCGAACCAGTAAGCTCCTCTTCAATCTCTTCCTCGCGGGAAGGCGAGGCTGGCAGAAGCCGGGCGTGTTGTTCCTGAACGGCCTTCCACACGCTTGCAGCCGACTCGCCCACTCCCTTCTCGGTCACCAACTCACGCGCCATCGCGGTGAGCACGTCGTCATCGTCCTCGATGCCCTGCAGGCCTTCGTTGGAAAACTTGCCCTCCATGGCCAGTGAAACCAGGAGCTTCTTGCCCATCAGCCGAAGACACGACGTCTGCATCGTGTCGTTGTACGTCAGGAAATGGACGACAACGTTCGACCGTTGACCGATTCGCCAGGATCGGCGGCTTGCCTGCCGCAGAGTATAGATGGAGTACCCGGTCTGCACGAAGTAGATTGAGGGCGCCCAAAGTAAGTCCATGCCCACGGAAACCAGGCGGGGATGAGCGATGCACACCTGCATGCCGTCGCGAAGCCGCTGTTCGTACCATGCCTCGCGTTGGTCGGGGGGCACCTGACTCGTGAGCACCGAAACACGGATGCCCTCTTGTGACAGAACCCGTTCGAGCCGGCCGGTGACATCTCGTTTCACTGTATACACGGCATAGATCTGGCATTTTCTGCCGCGGGCGAGGTCAGCCTTGATGCATTCGATTAGCTTTCGCTCCTTTGCGTATCTCAAGTCCTGGGGGAGGTCTTGCGTCTGAGCGATCAGAAATGGCACTCTTCGATGTAACTCCGGATCGTACTCCGTTCCGATCAAGTCGCCCAGCCCGTACGGCCGATCCGGGTATGAAAGCAGCGCATTTAGCGCCGTGCTGATTACCGAGTGATTGCCGCGATGTTCTTCGAGCGCCTCTTTGATCTGTCTTTCGAGATCCGTGTACGCTTTTGCCAGCGGTTCGTCCATATCGACGCCGATGACTTCTTCGCGATACGACGGCAATTCACTCGATATGTCCTCCAGTGAGACGAAAGCGCCCAGTTCCATGAGAAACTTCCCAAAGAGCAATGGGGACGCGCCTGGCTTCCGTTTGACCTGCTTGGTCACTTTTGCCTTCGAGCACGCATTCTCTTCCGGCGTAATGATCGTTATTCGTTCGAGTACGCCGTACGTTTCTGCGAAGCTGCGGACTCCCGACTCGCCCCATTCGTACCCTTCTGCGACCATCTTGTGAGGTTCCAGCCGGTACAGCGTGTTGAACAGATCGTCCGCGTAGCCGCCCATGAGGGTACCTGTCAGCACCGCGATCTTATCGACCGATCGCGCCAAGGTTCCCAGGGCGTTGCCCTGAGCTGTATCGTTCGATAATTCGTGCACTTCATCCGCAATGCCGTAGTCGAAGAAATCTTTCATGTAACGGCCGACAAATTCGATGGGCGCGAAGCGGCGGATACGTTTACCGTCCGCCTGCCAAAGAGGGCTATAGATCGGACGCCGGTCCCTCCCGCGGTCGCTGTCGGCGGCGCCGAGGATCTCGCTTCGGCGTATCTTGTCAAATTCGGTGGCAAGCACTCGCTCATCGTTCACGATCAGCGGTGCACCAGAGTCGGGGTTGACGACGCTCCCCAAACATGGACCGGACCGCGCGACTGAGTATGAATGCTTCCAAAAGTAGGACAGCTTTGCCCTATCCCTTCCAACTATCCAGAATGACGGACCAGGGCAGATCTTCTGCCACCGATCTCGCGCCGATTTCGAGTTCTTCCGAAGTCTGAGATCGGTTAGCGTGGTGTGCAACCCTTCCCGCACTATCCGGCCGTTCCGGTAGCGAACTTCATTCACGCCATGCGGGCCGGTGCTCGACCGCCCCGCAGTCCGCAAGCCGTCAATCATGAAGACGCGTGCGCCGGGGATCGTAATCAGGACCTCGCGACACCACTTTCCGACGATGTTCGGCGGTGCCATTATCAGGGCCGCGTACGGCCGGCCAGCAGAGTGCACGTGGAGCGCAGAAAGGGCCATGAGAGTCTTGCCGGTACCACACTCTGCAATCACTGCAGCGGCCTTGGCGCGCTCCCAGCGCCGGACGACACCCATCGCGGCAAGACGCTGTGCCGCGAACGGGCTCCGCAAAAGACTATTTAATCTATCCGAGACGGGGTCGCCCGGAGCTTGTAGCGCAGGATAAACTTGCAGGATTCGTTCGCCCAACTCTTGCGAACAACGCCGTAGGTAGTCGGCGATCGTTGAGGGAATATTCATGGTTGACCTTTTCCGAGGCGATGGATCCGCCTCTCCAGCACGCGGGAGAAACGCCGCGATCTACCGGACCCAGCCGCTCAACTGGACGCGGTGTCCGGCAACTCGTTGACGACCCTGGACTGAGCTAGGCTTCGCAAAAAACCCGGGCGCACGACCCGCCGAAATGGCGCGAGAATAGAAGCCATGCCAAGAACGAAGGAAGCTCCTCAGGCGATGCCACACCGAAAGGGTGGCCGCCACACCATTGAGATCAGTGCATCGTTTGGCAGCGACCACCAAC
This sequence comes from Bryobacterales bacterium, assembly GCA_003135055.1. GTDB lineage: Bacteria > Acidobacteriota > Terriglobia > Bryobacterales > Bryobacteraceae > PALSA-243. The sequence goes on from PLDF01000322.1 coordinate 16,724, forward strand.
GGGATGTTGCTCTGAGAACGTTGAACGGACTACTTTCCTCGTGGAAAGAAATCACAGAATCTCACCACAAGAAGAACGTGATCACAATCGTTCAGACGCACGAGTAAACCCGCCATGCCACTATCGATCAGGCGGGCTCGTGAGAATTGAATTCCAATGGATCGAGTTGCCTTCTTCAGGAATTTCAATTTCCCTCTCCTTCACCGCAGTTCCGATCCACTGCAAGAACTCGTCCTTCGTCCCGGACACTGCGAGCGGTCGATAGCCCAAGCCATCTAAAGGCTGCGTGCGTTTCTGCTGAACCAATGCGCTCCAAAACCAATTCGCCCATGTCGGGTGAACCGGAAGTCCCAGCCGCTGCGAAATCCGGTACAAGACAAACTCCGGACTGCCCTGGCTCAAGATGATCCTCCCGACATCGGTATCATCAGCCATTTGAGCGGAAAGGGCCATCAAGTGACGCACGCTTCGGCTCCGTCCAGCGACGGCTACCGTCCCACGCAACACCCGAGGATCTTTTCCCAACGATACTCTTCTTTGGGTAAGGTCAGGACCGGAAACCGTCAGGCATTCCTGGCCTGCGATCGCCGCCCATATGGCGCCGATGTCTACGTCACTTCCAAAGACGGAAACAAGATGACAGACCCCGGTTGCCCCCTTGCTCTCAATCGGCTCCCCGATGAAGCGGTCCAGGGCGACACGAATCCTCGTTCTCGTATCTCTGAGCTGTTTTTCGAACTCCAGACAGCCAAGACGTTCATATGCGTTCTTCATTGATGCTTGCTCTCCGACCGTGCAGCGCGCGGTTCATCACTTGGCTCGACGGCCTCTACTGCCCCCTGTGTTCGTTCCGCGCGGAGATTCATTCGAGGGTGCCTGTCTCCCCGGTAGCGAACACGATGGAAAGTTCGTGGACGAAACGTTCCCGCTCGCGGATGATGGTCGTGCCGTCTGCTTCTTCTTCAGTGAACTTCGTCGTGACCTTCTTGCTCTTCCATGCCGCGATGTGGCGTTCTTCGCCCGAGCCGAAAATGCCGTTGATGAGACCGGAACAAGCGACCAGGCCAACTTGGCCGGCGTGCAACGGTGTGAGTGGCCTTCCACCGATCACAGTCGGCTGAGGAGCAAGAATTCTTGCCGCCTGCCTGGACGCCAGCGACGTTTGTATCAAGTCCTCCAGCTCGTCGAGCGGCAACCCTTTGAATGTGAGCGTCGCCGGGCCGGTCGGCGGCACGGCATATGGATCTTCGCAGAAATCTGGCAGTTCCGCTAAACGTTCGTATTCGCGTCCGAGCGTTGTGAAAAGGAGACGGCCTTCACTGATCTCACGATCGCGCAGTTGCTCACGCTCGCGGCGCGTGCGCCGGACACCAGCAATGAGCACCTGGCGATATCGGACAGATTCCGGATCGCCAAGGCGAAAGATCCGGCAACGCTTAAAGTGGGAGGCCAGAACCTGTGCACACTCCGCCGCCCGTTCTGCGGGAATAACGAGAAGGAGGACGCCGCCCGGAATGAGCCACCGAAAAGTGTGATTCAGGAACACCGCCTCAAGTCGTTCCCGTGTATTTGCTGAAAGCGCCCAGTCGTAGGGCGGGTTTTCGAAGATGAGCGCAAAAGACTCAACAGGACAATGGGTTTCAAGGCAGTTGCCCTGGATGATCTTCGTCAGCATTGGGGCGGCCTGTTCCGCGCGGTAGGCGTCCAGCTCTATTCCGTAGCGCCGGGCGCTGGAATCCCTGGTGATGGCGGCAAACGCAATGCCTTCTCCAACGCACGGGTCCAGAGCGGAAAACGGCTCGGCGGGAAACCGCACCAGGTTTCGAATTCTTTCCGCTTCTCTAAGTGGCAGAGGGTAATAATTGCAGCGAATTTTGGCGGTGAGGCGAGACATGTGAAACTCCCGGAATTGACAGACCGGCGGCGGCGTGTGTGTGTGTGGTGACTGCCCGGCGAAAACGGTCACTGGATTGGATGAGAAACGCGCATGGTGCCGGGTTCTGGACGGGAGCCGCTGAGGCCCCCATTCCAGTTGCGATGCCGACTTATCGTTCCTAATCCGCAACAAGCAGAATCGTGCCCAGTCGCAGAAGTTCCTAAGAGTCCGGAGGACAGCCCGAGCTCGACGGAGGATCAGAGGATCTGGAAATGCTTTCGCATCAGGAAGGCGAAGTTGGTTTGCGGCTCTTGGCCGCTTTTGTGAGGTCGCTCGGGCGTTTGCGACGCCCCGGAATCCTAACGATTGTGACTACGCGCTGCACGTCTTCTCCCTGTCTTTGGATGCCCCGGGTCTGGAAGAGAGAGGTCAGATGGGGTGTGCCTTCGCGATTCTCGGTTGTCAAATCGAGGACGACAAGAAAGCCGAGACGAATACTTACGTTTTGGTAGTCGGTAGTCTGGCCCGCGTACCACGTCGCCAGGGCATCGAAAGAGGCGTCGGACATTTCTCTCTTCACCTCGACAACGATACGCTCGTTGCTGGCCCGCAGCCGTACATCGGCCCGACCGCCCCCGATATTAGTCGGCTCCAAGTCGGCGCTACTCGCGGCCGTGGCGAGCCAACGAAAGTAATCCGCGTGGAGTTCATCTTCATGAGCGAAAGAGCCATCTGCCCGTTCAAACAGATATGCTACCGTCGAGTCATCCTTCTGAGTGACCTCAAGCCGGTTCGCAACGAAACGTACCGTCCAAAGCAAGATGGCATCATACAAGCGCTGCCCATGCGCGTTTGATTGGTGATCGGGGTGCGCGCCGGCAACCTTCCGGCAAGACTCGATCACGGAGGATTCAGCCGCCGTCAAGGTGTCAATTTGGAGCGCCAGCGTGTTCTGCGCCACGGCCATCAGTACTCGCTTGGTCTCCTCTGGGAATTGCGCTTTGTCAATCAAGGCGGCGACCGAAGAAGCTCCGACCACCGCCTCAGTAGGGTTTGAGGAAATCCCGCCCTCGAAAAGCTTGTCGACCTCGGCGATGAGTTGAAGGGCGTCAGGTGCGTTCACGTGGGCCGGATTTCGTCGAAGCCATGCCTTCAGCTGATAGGCTTGTCCCTCGCGGCGGGCCAGAGTGGCTTCAATCCTCGGGCGGATCAAAGAATCCAGGCTGCCATCCGAGTTGCGTCGCAATATCGTGCGGCTTGCCGTGTAAGCAGCCAGAATATGATCCTCTACAACAACAGCTGGCTCCCACCAACTGGGCTCTGCGAGATTCTCCGCGACAGTCGCGAGCGTGCCGGCAAGCGAACTCCATGAGAGAGCTTCCTGATCGCGCACACCGATCCAGGACGGCCGGTTCCCTCCTCCCTGGTACGCGCTAAACTCAAAAACTGCCTGCTGTATGCGGGCACATGAGCGTTTAAGTTGCGGAAGGTCGACAGCCGCGCGAAACGCCTCCAGCAGTTCCAAGCACTCTATATAGAGACGCGCCCCCGCGCCGTCTGACAGTTCAGTGGTCCGCTCGAACCACTTCTTAGCCTCTCCGAATAGGCTTAGGCCGCTGTCACGCTCAGGTGAGTCGAGGCCCAGCGCGACACTGGCCAGACCAAGCTCGAACGAGGCCTCAGCCTCAGCTGCGTCAATCTCGGCTATTTCCCGCAGCTTTTCAAGGAGCCCTTCTTCGCGCCAATGGGCGTACGCTACACCGACGATTCTTGCGGCATGCCTGAGAAATTCCGCATCATCTTCGGATCGCAGTCCGAGGAGATAATCGAGCAGCCGCAACTGCCAGCGGCGATTCGCCATGGACCAGCGCAGCGCACCATCAAGGCATGCCGATCGCGCTAGAGCGTTCAGATCTTTCGGAGGATGCTGAGCATTCCGGAGGAAGATCGCAAAGCAGATTTCGTCACCTCTGCCCGGTAACGGTCTGAGGCCATCCAGCACATCGACGGTCTCCATCAGAACAAAATCCGTTCGGGCGTTTTCGAGAAGAGCCGATAAGATCTTCTCTTGCCGCAAGTCGTCCACACCCGGGTGCTCTCGCCAGTCCTCGATAACAGCTTTCACAACTTCGAGCATCAAGGGCGACCGCGCTAAGGTTGCGGCGGCATCACCAATGGCCGCCAGGCCACCCAGAAGGCTTACAGACGGATGGCGCCCGTCCTCGAGAGCCGAAACCAGATCTATTTCGATGGGATGGAGGTCGCGCTCCATTTATTCACCATAGGAATCCGCCATTAATGGCTTCCCGCCGATTTTCCGGTGGAATGCTGGCCGTAATCGCCGGCGAGCTTATGCCGGCGACGAAGACCTGCAGATGAGAAATCTCCGTCGCCACGGAGCGTAGTCCCGCGACGAGCTCAGCAACATCATGTGGAGAAACCTCCTGTGCCGCCGGCGAGTCGATCATTAACAGGCCGGGGTGACGGCCAACGCCCCTCTTTTCGGCGGCTTCGATGATGGCAAGGACCGTAGCAACTTTCAACCGAAGTTTCTCTCCGTCTGTCACTTTGCTGTAGCTGGTCTCGGCACCACCTTTGGTCAGGGCCAGCGTTGAATTGGACCTTAGGGTTGCCTCCGAGAGATTGTGCATCCCGAATCGGCGCGCATAAGCGGCGAGCCCAGCCGAGATGTCGCTGAAGATAGCTTCCCGCTGATCCTTAACCCGGTTTTCCGTCTCGATGACGGCGGCCGCCAAGATGGCAAGATCTCTCCCGGAAGAGTCGCTTCCCGTAGGAGGTTCGACATCGGTTTCCGCCTCCGCCAGCCGGCCCTCAAGGACGGCAATATCGTTTTCGATCTGGCGCCTTTTCTCGAACTGTCCCAGGAGAGCAGTATTTTTGTCGATTGCTGCCTGGATGCTTTCGATCTCGTGATTGACCCCGGCAATCTCTTTTGTGGTGGCATCACGGCCAGCCGCCGCTTTATTGAAGGCCGCTTTCGAGGCTTTCACGCTATTTTCCAATTCTTCCCTAAGCAGTTCGGCGTCCTCATTTGTCGCAATCGTTTCGCCGCAGACCGAGCACGCATGGCTCTTCTGTTCTGCGGCTTTTCTGGCATTATCGATTTCGTGGTCACATCGGGGGCAACAGACCGGGTCAAGCATGCGGAAAATGGCACCGGCCGCCATAGCGTCCAGATGCGTCTGTAGCGAACGGCGGTCGTCCTGATGAGCGCTCTCGGCTTGGCTGCAAGCTGAGACTTCACGTGCCAGTTTTTCCTCCAGTGCGCGTTCCTCTCGCTTCTCTCTTGCATAGCGTGTGTTGAGTTCTGCAAGCACGCGGCGAATTGCCTCGTCCGATGGGAGTTCTGCCAGCTCCGATCGCCTCGCGGCAAGTTCCGCCTTGATCTGTGTGACGCGGCCACCACGAACCTCCTTCGCCTTCTCCGCTCTTCTCACACGACCGTCAAACGCATTCTGAACGGCATGGAGCGCCGTTTTGGCTGCTGCCAGCGTCGACACCCACGGGAGCCCCACGTACATTTGCATCAATCGCGCATTCAGGCCGGCCACGACCGGCATATCCCCCAGAAGCACTTCGTAATTTGTGCCAATGAACATCGCACCCGAAAGCGCGACCCAGCCATGGGCGATCGCCTGCCCGCTTGCCTCTGGTTCATTGCCTTCACGCCAGCTCATGATCGTCTCCATGCCAAGCTGCTGCATGAAGAAATCCGCCATGACCTCTTCAAACTCTGCGTCGCTTCCGAAGCGGCCGACTACTGTCGGTTTTGAAGCGTTCGATACTAGTCGAAGAAGCTGGCCACTTGTGCCACCGGTGGTATTGGCGGCGACTTCGTGAACCACATCATCAAGCAAGAATCTCAGCCGCACTTTGTGAATCCAGCGTCGAACATCGACTTGCAGGTCCTCGGAGGCGCGGCCTCGAAGAAGCCAACGGACGACCTCGATTATCGACGATTTCCCGCGGAGGTTTTCATCCGTAAGCATCGCCCAAAGGCCGTGTCCCAAATCCTTCCACTCAAACTCAAAAACACCCGCGCCGTCGACGCCGTCCTTAACCCCGGAAAAGGTTATCTCCACTATTTGCAGACGCCGGGCCGACGGCAGAACTGTCAGTGGCGCCGAGCGAAGGGGCCATTATGGCAGCGCCATATGGGGCCAAGGCGCCAGGGCTCGATGTCAGCGAAGGCGCCCGCAGCCTTTGACGGCCATGCGGACCTACTAACCGCGCTCGGCAGGGCGAGAGAAAAATGAGAAGCACGGGGCGGCGGCCCCTGGCTCTGCGATAAACTCTTGAGTCTGAGCTGAACCGGAACCTGCTGCGCCCTGGAGAGGAGTGAGGTCCCCTCCAGGGCATGAGCTT
>PLDF01000260.1 GCA_003135055.1 Bryobacterales bacterium
ACTACGTTGACAGGAGGGCGCACCCCAGCGCAACCCGGCAAAAGAGCGCATAGCGGCGGACCACACGGCTATCGCGGCGCCCTAACTTATGCTAACAGGCACTGTAGCTCAGAGTAACTGCTGTTTTGGACACGAGTGTGTCCACGATGCGATCTATACCTATCTCTGCCACAACCGCCGCCACCCGGTGCGCCGTGTCGAAATCCTCCATCATCCACAATTCATCGCAGTAGCGGCGAGTCAAAGGACACATCCGTAGACCGCTATTGGAGGTCCAGGAAGGAGCTTCCGAGCGCCTCATGGATGGTTGCGCCTCGCGCTTGGGGACGCAAAGTAGCGTTGAATATTCTGCGCAACCTTAGCGTGGCCGCTTCAACCCTGCTGTCCAGTTCTCTACCACGGTCAGAGGCTCGACGGTATGCTGCTCAGTGGCAATCGATATCAGAAAGCGTTGTCCATCTGCCGAGACGTCGAACGGAACACGGCCGCCGAGAACCAAAGGACCGAAGAGGGGACGCCGCGCGCCGATCTCCAGTGCGTCGCCCGTAATGCTTACTTCGGCTGCCGTGAACATTCCGCTGGCTGCCAGATAGAAAATCTCCTTTCCATCCCTCGCCCATCGGACAAATCTTGCTCCGGCCGCCGAAACCTGCCGTTTGACGCCCTGAATGCCTCCTGGCCTCCGAAATGGAGCAGCGTAGATCTCATCCCGTCCCGATTCGTTCGATTGATAGGCGATCCAGCGCCCATCCGGTGAGAACTGCCCATCCACTTCCATAGCCGGAGTCTGCAGGAACGGAAAAGGCTTCAGGGGAGCGCCCGGCTGTTCGGGCTTCAAAGGCAGCACCCACAGATCGCTCCCGGTCTTGGCGTCGCAAGAAGCGAAGTACAACAGGAATCTGCCGTCCGGAGAGTAGTCTGTAGGATGCTTCTCGCAGTTGTCCGCATACAGAAGTTCCTCGGGGCCGCTGCCATCGGAAGGCCGGCTGTAAAGATCGAAATGCCCCTTGCGGTCGGAGTTGAATAAGATGGCGCGGCCATCCGGGGACCAGACCGCCGAATCCTCACGTGCTGGATCGAAGGTGAATCGGGTTCGAAGCCCTCGGGCAAGGTCGTACAACCAGATATCGTGGTTCCCCTGTTCTTTAACGCTTACGGCAATGGCTTTCCGGTCGGGTGAGAAATCCGGATGAAAGAAATCCCCCGGCTCTCCCACGGTTGACAACCGTTTGCCGCCGCGATCGAACCACACGAGTTGATTCGTGTTCAGCCGAGCGCCGGCCCAAAAGACCAAAAGCCCGTTTTCCGAGGCGGAAAAAGCTCCCAGCCGGACGGCGCTATTCAACGGAAGTCCCGCAGCCACAGAAACGGCATCGCCAGTAACCAGAAGCCGCCGCGGATCGAACGGCTGGGCCATCAGCGTCTCCCCGCGCAGAAAAAGCAGCTGACCCTGGGCATAGATGGCGTTCGAGTCGGCCTCCACAACAAGCTTGCTCTCCGGTGAATCGAGCGAGCCGGCTCGAATGGTCACTTGTTCCGCCGGCAAGGGGGGCTTAATCACCTCGAACAGGAAGTGGCGGCCGTCGGGAAGGAACCAGGGATTGCGATGCGCAGCCTCCTGTTTCGCCACATCCAGCCTGGTGGCCGGAGTGGCCGGTCCGCCGGAATCGGCAACGCGGTAAAGCACACCAAGGTGTGAAAAGAGGATCACCCCGTCCCGGCTCCAGGCGCCGCTGTCCGAGTTAGGAGCGTCGCAGAGCGTGACGGGCGGCGCCGGCCCGGAAGTGCCGTCCAGATCGATCTTCTTGAGCTTGCCCTCGGCGAAGAAAGCCAGGAACCGGCTGTCGGGCGACCAAAAGCACAGATTCGCCCCCTCCGTGCCGGCCAGCGGCAGCGCGGCCAGGGAATCGAGCGCACGAAGCCACAACCGGACTTTGCCATCGGCGGAAGTAGCGTTGAAGACCAGACGCCGGCCGGCCGGCGCCATTGCCATAACGGCGGCTTTGGGGTTGAGCGTCGTATCTTCAGGTGGAAAAACGACGAACCGCACCGCGCGCGCTTCCATCCGCGTTTCGCGAAAATGAAAGATCGCCAGGACCGTGAACGCCACGGCGAGAAGCCCGGCTGCGATCCAACCAGCGCGGGCACGCCAGCGCCGCGCCGGGCCGGAGGTCCCCGCGATCTCGTCCGGTCGATCTTCCTCCAGCGCGATGCGGGCCTCGCCGATATCCCGCAGCCTGCGCTTCGGATCTTTATCCAGGCAGCGCCGCAGCAGCCTGAGGATCGCCGCTGGCGTTTCCGCCGGCAACTCGCCCCACCGCGGCTGGTCTCTGGCGACTGCGGCCAGCGTCTCCAGCGTTGTCTTCCGCGCGTAAATCTGCCGGCTGCTCAGCATTTCGAACAGCACCACGCCGAAGGCCCAAATATCCGCGCGGCGGTCTACCGGGAGGCCGGCCGCCTGCTCCGGCGCCATATAGGCGGGAGTGCCCACGATAATGCCCACGCGCGTGGCTGTCGCCGCTGGCGTCTCGTTCGTATTTATGGCGTTCGGATCCACATTCGCTTCCACAGCCTTCGCCAGCCCGAAGTCGAGCACCTTGACTACGCCATCGGGCCGCAACTTAACGTTGGCCGGCTTCAGATCCCGATGGACGATGCCTTTTTCGTGAGCATACTCAAGCGCCTCGGCGATCTGTCTGGCGATGGCCAGAGCCTCTTTGACCGGAATCTGCCGCCGCTTAATGCGCTCGGCTAGCGTGGGGCCTTCCACCAATTCCATGGCGATGGCGCACACGCCACTCGATTCTTCCAGTCCGTAGATGGCGGCGATGTGCGGATGATTGATGGATGCCAGAACGCGTGCTTCTCGCTGGAAGCGGGACAGCCACTCGCGGTCATGCGCGAAGCCGGGGGCCAACACCTTGAGCGCCACTTCGCGTTGCAGCTTGGAATCGGCGGCGCGATAGATTTCGCCCATGCCGCCTGCGCCGAGCTTTCCCACAATGCGGTAGGCAGCGAGTACCGAGCCTGCGGCCAGCGCGGCCGGCGCCATAGGGGAGGATTCATCGGGAGGCGTGACGTGGTTCCAGGCCGGGGTCTCCAGCAGCTCATCCGCCCGGCCCTCGTAAGCCAGCAGCGATTCGACCTCGCGGTGCAATTCAGGATCGTTGGCGCAGGCTTTCGCGAGGAACTCGGCACGCTCTTGAGGAGGCCGCTTCATGGCGGCGTGATAGCACTCCTCGGCTTGGCGCCAACTGTCCGCGCTCACAGGAGAAGTGTACTATCTTTTTGCCAAGTCCGAGCCCGCCGGGCTGCCGCTTACCGGGAAACCACCGGCGGCGAGACCACCGGCGCTACCGTCGGCCAGCGATTCGGAACGCCGGTTCGCCAATTGAATGACCAAACCCTGGTGGATCAGCTCGACATCGAAATTCGTGAAGGCCAGTCTGTGGAATACCATCTCCTCGAAGTCGCTGCTGGACCATTGCGCTTTAAGGATTCCGGATTCGGAGTGGCGTGCCACCCCTTGCATGACGTGCGCTAATTCATGGGCGAGAACATAACCGGCGCCCGCTCCCGCTCGCGCGAGATTGCTATGGTTGCCGAAGAAGCGCTGGAGGCGGTCTTCGTAAACCGTGATCTCCGTTCCGGACAAGCCCACGATCCGGGCCGAAGCGAGAGCGCCCCCAGTAGCCGATTCCGGAGCGCGCTCCAGCGTGCGGATTCCAAAGGCCTTCTGAAGTGCCCCATTGCCGGCGGCGCTTTGGGTTGCAGGCAGTCCTCCCGATCGCCAGTTCAGATGAACGCCGATTCTCTCGAATATTGCGGAAGCCACCACTTTGCCCGGCCTCAGGAGTTCGGACGAATCGTCACGGTTGCTGAGGTAGACATCCACGCGGGTCTTTTCCGCCGCGTACATGCTGCCGCCGAAAACCGCCAGCAGAACCATCGTAGTCAATTGCCTGCGCATTCTTGCCTCCCGCGGCAGCCTCATAGCTGCCGTCAACTGGGGAAGCAGGAATGTGCGAACAGAACTCTAACGGTGGATCAAGAATAATGAGGTGCGGTGAGAAACGCGGTGGGAGGGTCTTCAACCGGCGGCTGCGCGGCCCATCTCTCGGGCCAGCCGGGTCTTCGACGGTTTCCAATCGCGGAGAACGATTGGGGCGAAACTTTGAGCACGACAGCGGTCTCTTCGACGGTCAGGCCGGCGAAGAGTCGAAGCTCGAACGTCTGAGCTTTTCGAGGATCGAGCTTAGCCCCCGACGAAATAACGTTGCCCCAATTCGGAAGGGCCGTCGTGTCGGCATGCACCCTCGAAAGTACACATCGGACGGCGAAAATCGGGGTCGAACGGTTGCGCCGTCCCAGCCTTCCGCCGGTCGGGCGGAGGGCTGCTTTGATATCTACCCTTGCGCGGCCTCAGGGCAGGGCAACACCCTTGCGTGCCGCGTTCACAATCGTGTGAACGCGATTCGCTCCTCGCGCCACGTTGAAATGGCACGGTTATTTCGCGATAAGCCCTCAATCTAAGCCAGCCGCAAAGAGCGCCGGCGCTACCGTTCCAGCTCGACAAAGCCATCCCGGTTGGAAACGTAAACTGATCGAAATGCATTCGCGGGAAGCAGGCCGCCGCTCAACAGGGGGGAATTCACGCGCGCGACCGCCATGCGTTGCTCCCGGCTGCCGCCCAACGCCACTCGCGCCGAGCCCAATTCGGCGCCGGCGGACTGCCCATTAGTCAATAATGTCGCCTCACGCGCGCTACGCAGCTTGTGGTCAAATAGCACCACGATGTCAGCGCCGGAATCCACTACCAAATCCAGCGCAACGCCATCCACCAGCGCCGCCACTGCGGGACGTCCGTCCACCGACCGCAGATCCGTTCTCATCGCCCCCTCCGGCGCGGCGCCATCGAGCACCAGCCGCCGGTTGCGGTAATCCAGCAGGTAATCGTGGCGCACCAGCCAGCTTTGACCCAGAACGCCATCCACTCCATCCATCGCCCCAACCATAGCCAGAGCCCCAACCATGGCCTCAATCTGCCGGTCGATCACCGGCCCGACCGTGAGCCGGTCGATCACCATGACCGGTACGCGGCGGACGCCGGCTGAAGTCACCTGTTCGACGCTATAGGCCGCGCGGGCCCCGAGCTTTTGGGCCACCTGCGGCCGGATCAGGCTAGAAGCGTTGCCCGTATCGATCATCATCCGGAACGGGCCTTGCCCATTCAAGTAAACTGTCTCTAAGATCAGCGTGAGGCCGGCGCGGTGGAGGGGAAGGGTAACCTCGGCGCCCCGATTGATGCGGGTCGTTTCCGCCGCATACATGCTGCCGCCGATAGCCGCCAGCAGAAACACCGTGAAGCATTGAGTGCGCATTCTTGCCTCCCGCGGCAGCCTCATAGCTGCCGTCAACTGGGGAAGCAGGAAAGTGCGGACAGAACTCTAACGGTGGATGAAAAAAAATGTTTCTGCGGTGAAAGTGCGGCGGCAAGGTCTTTAAACGGCGGCTGCGCGACCCATCTCTCGGGCCAGCCAGGTCTTCGACAGTTTCCAATCGCGGAGAACGGTTTGAGGCGAGACTTTGAGCACGACGGCGGTCTCTTCGACGCTCAGGCCGGCGAAGAATCGAAGCTCCACCGTCTGCGCCTTTCGCGGATCGACCTTAGCCAGCAACTGCAAGGCTGCATCCAGTTCCACGAGTTCGGAATCGCGCGCCGGAGAGACGACCATAGCTTCGTCCAGCGAAACCTGGCGCGCCGCGCCGCCTCTCTTCCCTGCGCCTTTGGCAAGAGCGTAGTTGACGAGGATGCGGCGCATCATCTGGGCCGACAAGGCGAAGAAGTGTGCGCGATCCTGCCATTGCACGCCGTGCACATCCACCAGCCGCAGGAAGGCCTCGTTGACCAGGGCGCTGGGCTGCAGGGTGTGGCCCTGGCGTTCGCGCGCCATATAGCGTCTGGCGATGCGCCTAAGCTCCCCATGCACGACGGGGATCAGTCGGTCGAGCGCACTCTGGTCGCCGGCTCTCCAGGCATGCAATAGGGCAGTGACATTGGTCCCTGTTTCGCGCTCTGCCTGCTCGTCCATTGGACCGAATATACCATCGGGACGCCGCATTTAACCTGGATTATGCACACAACCA
>PLDF01000405.1 GCA_003135055.1 Bryobacterales bacterium
CGGAGGTGCTGTTGTAGGCGGCTGTGAGGGTCGCGCTCTGATTGCTGCCGACAGTTACGGTAGTGGCGTTAAAGGTAGCCCAAGTGGCGGCCGCGGCGACGGTGACCGATGCGGGGACGGTGAGTGTCGGGTTGGTGCTAATCAGTGTGACGGCGGCGCCGCCCGTGGGCGCAGCCTGCGTCAGAGTGACGGTGCAGATGCCGATGCCGTTTGGCCCCAGACTCGTCGGATTGCAGACCAGCGAGGAGACCAGCGCGGGCGCCATCAGGCTGATGGTCGCATTGACGGAGCTGCTGTTGTAGGTCGCAGTGAGGACCGCACTCTGATTGCTGCCGACAGCCACGGTAGTCGCATTAAAGGTAGCCGAACTGGCGGCCGCGGGGACCGCGACCGATGCCGGAACGGTGAGGGTTGCGTTGTTGTTGGTCAGGGTGACGGTGGCGCCGGTGGGCGCAGCCTGGTTCAGGGCGACGGTACAGGCGCTATTACCGTTCGGGCCCAGGCTAGAGGGTGCGCAGGATAGCGTGGAGACCATCACTGGCGCCACCAGGCTGATGGCCGCGTTGGCGGAGGTGCTGTTGTAGGCCGCGGTGACAGTCGCGCTCTGATTGCTGCCGATCGCCGCGGTAGTGACGTTAAAAGTAGCCGAAGTGGCGGCAGCGGGCACCGTGACCGATGCCGGGACGGTAAGAGTCGAGTTGGCGCTCGTCAGGGTAACGTTAGCGCCGCCAGGAGGCGCCCCCTGGGTTAGTGTGACGGTGCATGCGCTGGAAGAGTTCGGTCCGAGGCTGGCGGGACTGCAGGCCATCAAGACGGACGGTCCGCCTATGAATGCGACCCCAGTGGCCGACCATATGTCGGCTACGCTCAGGGTTGCCGTCGCATCGGTCGTCAGGGGTGTGACAGCCACAAGGTCTCCCGACTCAACGTTATTGGCCTGGGAAGCGGTACTCGCCGACATCTCGCGCTTGGTAAAGGCCGGGTTCAGCGAACTGAAGAACAAGTTGGGAGCATTGTTGCCATTCGTAAACCAGGCAAAGACGAGGTCGTACGGAGCGATGGTCGTCAGGTTGCCGCTCGCCGCAGCCGCACTGTTTCCCTGGGCGGAGGCGGAGACGTCCACGGTTGTCGTCGCACCCGTGTATTCATGGATCGAGACTACGAATACAGTGCCGCCGCTGCCTGCATTTACCGTTATCGTGTCCGCACCCGAGGCGCCGGCGATGGCCGCGAAAACGTTCGCATCGTGGTCGCTCGCGACCGTCTGATGCGTAACCTGGGTAAAGCTGCTTCCCAGGGTGTCCGTTACGGATACCGTGTTGCCCACATTGACGTAGACGCCCACGACGATCAGGTCGCCGAAGGTGACGCTGCCCGGAAAGGCCACACTTCCGGTTTGGCCGTTTGATTGGACCGTAGTTGTACTCTGCACGAACGCTATCGGCGCCAGGCCTATGCCCGTGTTGGCGGAGCTGTTGTTGTAGGCCGCGGTGAGGGTCGCGCTCTGATTGCCGCTAACGGCCGCGGTAGTGGCGCTAAAGGTAGCCCAAGTGGCGGCGGCGGGCACCGTGACCGATGCCGGGACGGCGAGGGTCGAGTTGGTGCTGGTCAGCGTGACTACGGCGCCGCCCGCCAGCGCAGGCTGGGTCAGGGTGACGGTACAGGCGGTGGAAGAGTTGGTTCCGAGGCTCGCCGGATTGCAGGCCAGTGAGGAGATGAGCACCGGCGCCAGCAGGCTGATGGTCGCGTTGGCGGAGCTGCTGTTGTAGGCCGCAGTGAGAGTCGCGCTCTGATTGCTGCCGACAGCCGCGGTAGTGGCGGTAAAGGTAGCCGAGGCGGCGGCCGCGGGGACGACGACCGATGCCGGAACGTTGAGGGCCGGGTCGGTGTTGGTCAGGGTAACGGTGGCGCCGGTGGGCGCAGCCTGGTTCAGGACGACGGTACAGACGCTATTGCCGTTCGGGCCCAGACTGGAGGGAGCGCAGGACAGCGAGGAAACCAGCACCGGCGCCACCAGGCTGATGGTCGCATTGGCGGAGCTGTTGTTGTAGGCCGCGGTGACGGTCGCGCTCTGATTGCTGCCGATGGCCGCGGTGGTGGCGTTAAACGTAGCCGAAGTGGCGGCGGCGGGCACCATGACCGATGCCGGGACGGTGAGGGTGGAGTTGGTGCTGGTCAGTGTGACGGTGGCGCCGCCCGCGGGTGCAGGCTGGGTCAGGGTGACGGTGCAGGCGCTCGAAGAGCTCTGTCCGAGGCTGGTGGGACTGCAGGCCAACACGGCAGACGGTCCCCCTATGAATGCGACCGCCGTGGCCGACCAGATGTCAGATCCGGTAAGGGTTGCCGTCGCATTGGTCGTGAGGCTTGTGACAGACACAAGGTCCGCCGACTCAACGCAACTGGCTACGCTGCATTGGGAGGCGCCGCTTCCCGACATCTCACGCTTGGCATAGGCCGGGTTCAGCGAATTGAAGTTCTCCTTGGCAAAACTGTTGCCGTTCGTGAACCAGGCAAAGACAAGGTCGTTCGGAGCGATGGTCGTCAGAGTGCCGCTCGCCGGAGCTAAACTGTTCCCCTGGGCGGTGGCAGAGGCGTCCACGGTTGTCGTCACACCCGTGTATTCATGGATCGAGAACGCATACACATTGCTGCCGGCGCCGGCATTTACGGTTATCATATCCGCTCCCGAGGCGGCGGCAATGGCCACGAAAAGGTTCGCATCGTGGTCACTCGCGACCATCTGATGCGCCACTTGGGTAAAGCTGCCTCCCAGGGTGTCGGTTACCGATACCGTGGCGCCGACATCGACGAAGACGCCGACGACGATCAGGTCGCCGAAGACGACGCTGTCCGGAAAGTCCGTACTTGCCGTTTGGCCGCTGGATTGGGCTATCGATGTGCTCTGCACGAACGCTATAGGCGCCAGGCTGATGCTCGTGTTGGTGGAGCTGCCGTTGTAGGCGGCGGTGAGGGTCGCGCTCTGATTGGCGGTAACGGCCGCGGTTGAGGCGCTGAAGGTAGCCGAAGTGGAGCCCAGCGACACGGTAACCGATGCCGGGACGGTGAGGGTCGGGTTGGTGTTGGTCAGCGTGAGTATGGCGCCGCCCGTCGGCGCAGGCTGGGTCAGGGTGACGGTACAGGCGGTGGAAGAGTTGGGTCCGAGGCTGGCGGGATCGCAGGCCAGCGTAGAGACCAGCACGGGGGCCGTCAGGTTGACGGTCGCGTTGGCGGAGCTGCCGTTGGTGTTGAGCGTGGCGGTAATCGTTGCGGTCTGATTGCTTGCGATGGCGCCGGCCGCCGTAGCCGTGAAGTGGCCGGTAGTGGCCCCATTTGCGATCAGCAGCGCGGAGGGCACGGTCAAGTTAGCGTTATTGCTGGCGATAGAAAGCACGCTCCAGCCCACCGACGCGCGGTTCAGGGCGATTGTGCACGTGCTGGCGGCGGCGCTGACCAAGCTTGTGGGGGCGCAACTTACCGAGCTCGGTACTACAGGGTCGGCGAGGGTAATAGCGATGCTGGCGGAACTGCCGCCGAGGAGAGCTGTCACGGTAGCGGACTGGCTGCTCGAGACAGTGGCGGTGGTGGCGCTAAAGGTAGCCGAAGCGGCGCCCGCGGAGACTGTGACCGATGCCGGGACGGTGAGGGTCGAGTTGGTGTCGATCAGGGTGACGATAGCGCCGCCCGTAGGCGCAGGTCCGTTCAGGTTAACGGTGCAGGTTGAAGCGCCGAAGGGGTTCAGGGTAGCTGGAAGGCAGGACAGGGAAGCGACAGTCGGCAAAGCGCCCACCACAGTCACGGTTCCACCCGTTGCAAAAAGTACGTTGCCGTTTCCCGCGGGCGAAGACGCTGAGTTGTTGCCGATCCCGATCGCAGTGGTGGTTAGAGCTGCCCCCATGGTCAGATTCACAACTGCAACGACGCCATTCGAAATGATGCCGGTGTTCATGGCCCAAGCCACGCAGGTATACGTACCCGAGGCGGCGTAGCAAGTCAATGTTTTGCCGGCGGCGGTAAGAGCTGCCCCGGGACTTGCCGAAACGGAGACTACATTGGCTGGGGGATAGTTCAATGTCCATACAATAGCCGACGGCTGGCTGCCGGCAGGAGAGCTCAACGCCAGGCTTAGGGATACGCTGCCATTCGAGGCGGCCGTTCCCGACGACAGGGCTAAAGAGCCTGGGCCTGTCTGCCCAAAAGAGGCGCGCGCGGACAGCAGAGAAGCGATTGCGAGGATCAATACGCTCTGCCCTCTGATTGAGGGTCTTCTCATCTTAGTTCCATTAGTACTGTAACCAATGAAGCCGTAACGGCATTTGCTTGGGGGTAGTTCTGGAAGTACTAGTAACGAGACGAGGTCTGCCAACAACCAAAGTAGCGATCATCCTCGAAAAAGCGAGGATGGGTTGATCGGCCGTTAAGATAGTCTGCCACAAGTGAAAGCTCCGCCTTTGGGTCAACTAACGCAGTTCGACTGCCATGGAGGCTCTTCAAAACGGCCGCTGTATTTTCAATATGTTGAGACTTTGGCTTTACGCACGCTGACAGGCTGACGACAGCTAATGGGAGGACGATTTGGACTTGCTCCCATTTTGTGAGAAAGTCGCGAACGCTCGAAACGCGTTGTTCATACAGAAGCGAGCTGTGGATTCGGTGCTCTTATAGCCCTTTAGGGCCCCTGATATGGGGATCATACAGAATGGACAGTGTGGATTTTACAGAAGTCAACATTAGGCTGAGAGACAGCTATCATCCAAATAGGCTGGTACCTTGCGAGCCGGGATCCACGTCAGCGAGCGCGCCATGGAAAGCTGAAGAATCACGTGCTATATCCCCATAGTGCAGCCTCACTCAAGATTGTTACAGATAGTCGGGAAATTTGGTGGAACTTTTCGGAAATCGGTTCAGGCGATCGCCGAGTCCGCGCCATATTCTAGAAAGAGCCCGGAGAAGTTCCAGGGATGCTAATGCCAGGTTTGTGGAGCAGAGAGCTCTGTCCCAGGAAGGTACCATCCAGCGGAGCCGGATCGGCCGGGGAGTAAGTGTTCAGCCATGCGCGGGTGAGTATTTTGTTCTCTATCCCCGCTCCGCCTCGCGTGGCCGGGCACGTGAGGATCACGCTTGGCGCCGGGCAGCCGATCGGGCGCGTCAATGGAGCAGTGCAGTCGTGGAAAGAATCTATTTTCCGCGAATGGATACCACCGTCTCTATGGGCTTCATCGGGACTTCGATTACATCCCTTGAGACGGCGATCGCCCCTTCTACCTGGATCCGGGCGGGGCCAATTGGCGCTCCTTCCGGGACCTTCAGCATGAGCAATGCAATGACGCCATTCTGAATCTGCTGTTGGCCGCCAGCCAAAATGCATACGGAGGTCAGGGTCTTGTCGGGCTTTCCCTTCACCGCACAAGTTACGGATTTCCCGGCTTCCTTGGCTGCCGGGCCGACGGCAATCTGTTGGTCGACAAGGCTCAGCTCGGCGGTCGGAATGGTAGCTTCCCATTGCAGAGCCGCCGGCTCTTTCCCTTGTGGAGACTTCAAAGAAATCTCGATTATCAGACGCGCACCGCGGGATGCCGCCGTGGACGAGAGTTGCAAGGTTTGGGCGAATAGCGTCGATGGCGCGGAGGCGGCAAACAACGCGACAAAACCGAAGAGACGGCTGAAACCCGTCCGCATGCCGGCCCGTGAATCACTATGCTTTCGACGTTTACTGTCGGCCATGAAAAGACCTGGTTTTCTGAGCGGCTCATGCCGGTGGAACTGGCGGCAGGGGCTCCTAAGGTGTTGGGACCGCGGACGCCAGAAATTGGTTTGAAGCGACGCTTTCCCCGGTACTGCTAACAGCCGTGGTCGCATAACAGTAGATCACGCCCGCTGAAACGGCGGTGTCTATGTAGGTGACGCCGACTACGAGAGACGAGTTCACTAATATGTAGAGTCCGGCTCCGCTCGATGAGGCGGCGCCGCTGGCCGAAGGTTGGGCCGGCAGCGAGCAAGAGCCTCCAGAGGGCACGGTAGCACGATAGACGTTATAGCCGGTTATGCCTGTCGAGGAACTGCCGGTCCAAGTGAGCGTCGCGTAATGTGCTACGGCCCCGAAACCTGTAACGCATGTTCCGCCCGGTAGAGCGGCATTGATCACCCGCTGTACTACCGCGGCATTGCAAACGCCCTGCCCGCCGATATTAACGCTGCATGGCGTTGTGATGCCGATGGTCATGTTGATTATGGCCTGAACGTCCCCGGCGTCAACAGTCCCGAACGGCGCCGCGATGTCACAGGCGCTGACGCCTTGGGACCAAGCGAGCGCAGGCACAACAGCCAGTAGCCCGAGTTGCAACGCAAAATGCCGGATATGAGGAATAAAGTACATGGGTAATAACCTTCGATACCGCTAAAACTATATTATATGTGGCAGGACACTACGAAGCAAGTTGCAGATGGTTAGGAAAGTCATAATGGCGACAGTGCAGAGATCAGTCGGGTACTGTTTCTCACCCTATGGGCGGAGGCCAAGCAGTGACCACTTCCGCTGCCAATTGGAAAGTGGCCCTTTTGGCGCGAATCGCCGCGTTCGCCAAGGCAGGCGCGCCCTTTGGCTTCACGAAGTTGCGAATCGAAGCCATCCGATTCGAAGCTGTTGCCCTGATTCGCGATTTATCGTCCGGACCGCACAGACGACACCTCCCCAGCCCGTCAGGTAAGCAAACCAACGCATCGGGTCTCCCAAATCGTGCCGTGTGTGGCGCCTGGCGGCATCGAGTGCATTTGGTGTGAGCCGCGTTTGCTGGAAGGGGAGATGTAACCAATCGCGGTTGTTAACGCGGCCCACGTACTTTGTGTCACAACTCGGGCGGGGGGGATGTGCCCTCGAACGGCTTGCCGGGCGTTTTGCGGGCGCCAGCGGGTGACGATATCGACGCCATCGGGGTTGGCGCGATCTTCGCGATCTTAAGGGTGGCGCGATTTGTGCGACGTGTCCTCTTTCAATATGCGGCAGGCGAATTCGACGGCGATGTGCGTGAGGCGCTGCTGCTCGTTCTGCCGCGATCCGGTTAGCAAGAATGGAGCACGTGACGGGCACCGCCGTCTTGCCTGCGGAAAGCGCGCTTCGGCCCTCGGCGGGCGTGGTCTTACGCGAGTCGGCGTGGCGTTGCTGGATGGCGATGAGCGGTCGAGGCGCTTCAGCGTACGGCACCGGCGATGTATGGGCGGCCGCCGGCGATCTTGCCTGACTCTTCCACTTGACGCGGCCGCTCGATTTCGCCAGCCCCTGGAATTAGCCAATGACTTTTTGCCCCAATCGAGCACCGGACGGTCCTCGCCCATTTCGTGCCCGGCGTAACTCTTGGGCGCAGGCGCGGCCAGGCGCAGCCACGGCGGCAACGGCGGAAAACGCGCCATGAGAACGGCGGCACTGCGGAGGTGCGCAGTGCTGCACCAGCCTAACGGGTAACCTTACGGCAACTCCTCTAACATGCGGTCGATATCTTCCGCGGCGATGTAAAAATGCGGCGAGGTGCGCACCCATCCGGCACGGGGGGCAGCGGCGATGCCCCGGCCGCGCAGACGGTTTACGATGTCAACCGCGTCAGCCCCCGCCTTGCGAAAGCTCACGATGCCGGCGCCGGTTTCGGGCGTGCGCTCGCGCATGGTTTCGTAACCCCTGGCGAGGACTCCGGCATCGATACGGTCGCCCAGGGCCTGCACGGCCGGGCCGATCTCTTCGACGCCCACCTCCAGCAGAAACTCGATGGACGCGCGCAGGCCAAAGCAACCTATAGTATTCAGCGTTCCGCACTCGTAGCGGCCGGCGTCGGGGCGCAGGCTCATATCGCGCGAGGCGTAGTCGGCATAGGCCGCGACGTTGGTCCAGCCGAACTCCACCGGCGTGACGCGCTCTTGCAGCGCCTGGCTGATGTAGAGCACGCCGCAGCCTTCGGGACCCAGCAGCCACTTGTGGCCGTCGGCCGCGAGCGCGTCGATGTGGCACTGGCGCACGTCGAGCGGAAACGCGCCGAGACCCTGGATGGCGTCGACAAAGTAGATGCAGCCGCGGCGCCGGCAGATTTCGCCGATCTCGCGCACCGGCGCGCGGTAGCCGCTGAGGAACTGCACGAAGCTGATGGAAAGCAGCTTGGCGCCGCGGCAGGCTTCATCGATGCGGTCGAGCGAATCGTAGACGGAAAGCCAGGTAGTTTCGACGCCTTGCGGGGCGAGCCGCTGCCAGGGGTATAGATTGGCGGGAAACTCCTCGTGGAATCCTACCATGCGGTCGCCCGGTTTCCAATCGAGACCCATGGCGACGGTGGCTATGCCTTCGGAGGTATTCTTCACCAGCGCGATTTCCTCTGGCTTAGCCGATACCAGCCGGGCGGCGGCGGCGCGGACGCCGTTATAGGCGGCCAGCCACTCGGGGTAATGCAAACTGCCGTACTGAGAGCAATCGTCGGCAAGGTGTTTCATGGCGTCGGCCGATCGCTTGCAAAGCGGCGCCACGGCGGCGTGGTTCAGGTAGATCAGGTGGTTGCGGACCGGAAACTCGCCAGCGTAGCGTTGCCAAAGACCCGCGCCGACGGAAAAGTTTGCATCCTTAACGAAACCCATTCACTTTACAATACGTTAAAATGGCCTGAGGAGCCGCCGTGAGAACCCTGTCCGCCTGCATATTGACCGCTTCGATGATCGCTCTTATCGCTGCCCCAGCATTCGCCGGCGACGACAAGAACAAGAAGAACGATCCGTCGCAGATCGGCGACCGCGACGTGGGCAAGTGCCTGAACTTCTACTCGGTGGAAAAGGAGATGGCGCTGGGCAAGCAACTCGCCGAGGAAGTGGCGCGTGAAGCCAAGGTGGTGGATGATCCGATTCTTTCCGAGTACGTCAACCGCATCGGCCAGAATCTGGCGCGGAATTCGGATGCGAAAGTCCCATTCACTTTCCGCCTTCTGCAGAACGACGTGCCTAACGCTTTCGCGCTGCCCGGCGGGTACATTTTCGTTCACACCGGGCTGATTGGAATTGCGGCCGAAGAGGATGAATTCGCGGGCGCTTTGGCGCATGAGATCGCTCACGTGGCGGCGCGCCACCTGACCTGCCGGGAAACCAAGGCTCAGCTTGCGAATATCGGGACCATTCCGCTGAGCATTCTATTGGGCGGTTGGGCCGGCGTGGCCGCGCGCCAGGCCGCGGGGGCGGCGATCCCGATGACGTTCCTGAGCTTCAGCCGGCACGACGAATCCGAAGCCGATTTCCTGGGAGTGCAGTATATGTGGGCGGCGGGTTACGACCCCACCGGCGCCATCAGCATGTTCGAAAAGTTGGAAACGCTGCAGCGCACGCAGCCCACCGCGGTTTCAAAGCTGCTCTCGACGCATCCGATGGATTCCGACCGGATTGCCAAGACGCAAGCGGAGATCGATAAGATTCTGCCGAGCAAGCCGGAATACATCGTGACCACGTCGGATTACGCCAACATGCGCCAGCGGCTGCTGACGATGGAGAATCGCCGCAAGCCCGACGATCCGAACAAGCCGCAATTGCGGCGCGCGCCGGGCGTGGATGACACCGACAAGACCGGCGACGACGGGCGTCCGACGCTGAAGCGGCGGGATCTGACGCAATAGGTTGCGGTGATGACGGTAGAAGCCATCAAAGACGAGATCGAACATCTTTCGCCCGAGGGGAAAGCGGCGCTGACGGCGTGGATTGCCGAACAGGACTTGATGAGTTGGGACGAGCAGATGGAAACCGATTTTTCGCCCGGTGGCGCGGGCATGGCTCTCTTGGAAGCGGTGGACGCGGAATTCCGCGAAGGCCGCGTGATGCCGATGGAAGATGTCCTTGCCGACTTGGGGTTGATGCTGAGGACGAAACCACCGGTCCCAATGCGTGAAGTCTCTCGCCGATCCCCAGTTTCATCGTCTCCTCGCTAATCTTCCAAGACCTGTACAGAAACCGCGGGCCAGAAGCACCGGCTGTTCCAACGGAACCCATTCCACGCATCACTCGGGCTGGAAGCCAAAGGAGC
Source organism: Bryobacterales bacterium (assembly GCA_003135055.1). Taxonomy (GTDB): domain Bacteria; phylum Acidobacteriota; class Terriglobia; order Bryobacterales; family Bryobacteraceae; genus PALSA-243. The sequence goes on from PLDF01000405.1 coordinate 10,031, forward strand.
GGTTTGGACTGTCGAAGTCTGGCGTTCGTATCGCGCCGCGGCGCGCTGGCACGGCGATACCTTTGTCTGGTTCTGGATAGGATCTCACGAGGAATATAACAATCTGCTGAAACGATGGCGGTGACACTCGGACACCTCGGGTCCAGCGAACGGCACCGATTCTCTCGACATATGGTGACTTCGTAGCTACTGGTAATAAACTTTCTGGATTTCGTTGAGCATGATGCTAATCAGCGGCACACAAGTTTCTGCCTCGTGAGTTCCCATATACCGATCCTTCAAACGTGAAAGTTTTGACTCTAGCTGAGAGATAAGCAACCGTGCCAGCGGATCGCCCTGAGTCTCGATTACGGCCAGTACAGACTTGCTGAGCTCTTCGATTTCCTCCTTTGATATCGGTGAAAGCGCCAGGAGTTGGTTCAAACGTTGCCCGAGATCGGAAATCACGCTGGAATCGAAGAGATTCTGTGGGCGACGGCTGTACGGCTTACATCGACATTGTTTGCGTTGACAAACCGGGCAACCATTGAAATAATAATTTACGATCTCCTGATCAACGGATTTCCGGGGAAGAACAATGTACCACGCCCCCAATATCCACGCCAGGACGTCAGCAAGCTCATCCGATACTGCCTTGACGTTCTTTCGTCCAGTAACAAGTCCTGATACGGCTTCATGTACCTCTGCAGCCTCTTCAGCCAATTTCGAGAAATGAAATCCAGGTCCGGCGTGGTGCCAAATGATTTCATTATTCGGGAAGACAGATCCTATACAGCGCTTCGCATAATCAAAATCGACGGTGGCCTTACTATTCATGATCATGTTTCTACTCATGTACAGCTCTTCATTGACCTGGTACGCGGGCATCTCGTTGGGTGGCTTCTTATCCGTCTTGAAGCATACACAAGGGGCTTGGACACAACTTGGGCAACGTCCGGAATACCGGGAGATGAACGAATCCTGGAGATCGGACCCCACCTGTGAGGCGAATGTTACCAGCCATGAGATCGGGCGAATGAAGTCTTTTTCAACGGCATTGCGCTTCGAAACACTCTTGGATAGATAGCCCACCGTCCTACACAGATATCCATAGACGTAATCTATGGATAAATCCTTATTGGCCGTGCCGTAGGTCTTCTCAAGAGATATTTGAAATGACCTAATTGTCGGTTTGTCGGATTTCTTCGAGCCGGCGCCTTCTCGATCTGTCTGTTTTCCCTGAGGCGTGATACCCACCAGTTGGCTAAGTTTCTTACGAACCGCTTCCGCAATCGTCTCAGATGTCTCCGGAGGCCAATACAAACACATTGTGGTCGGCAGCAAACCTGGAATCTCGGTTTTGTCGAGCCGAATTGGGAGAACATATTCCGCGTCCGTCAGAAGAGCGCGTGCCTGCGCCGCTTTGCGCTCGTGGTTTGTCCATAATTTCGACGCGTAGTGCTGCGAGATTAGCATCAAGCAGAATCGCGCCCTCTCGTGATAGAGGCCAGTCAGGTGGGAATACAGATCTTTTCCCTAAAGTTCAGCTTTTTCGTAATCGTCGTAGAAGACCTTAATTCCTTTTATCTGGAGGCGCGAGCGAGTTCCTCGGCTTGATTCCGATCCTCCCCGGCAAAAGAAATCGCAACATCGTAATCAATTTCCGCCATTTATTTATTTCCCTGTGTTGTGAAGACTGATTCCATGGTATCGCAGGGTTTGGTGCGCTATTCGATGCTTACGATCTTTGCAGGTGGGCTTTTCGGGGCCCAGACGCGTGGATCTGCGTTCCCTCGACCGGCCGATGTTTTTCCTCTTGACATACGATCCTCTTCGTATTAACCTCTTCGTATCGATGCCCGACACTCTGCCACGCCCCACCGACGCCGAGCTGGAGCTCCTCACCATTCTCTGGAGCCGCGGTCCCAGCACGGTCCGCGACGTCCATGACGCCATCGTCAAGCGCAAGCCGGCGCAATACACCACGGTCCTCAAGACGCTCCAGATTATGGCCGAAAAAGGCCTGGTGCGCCGCGATGAGAAACAGCGCGCGCACATCTATCAGGCTGCACGCCCGCGCGAGTGGACGCAACGGCAGCTTGCGGGCGACCTGTTGCAGCGCGCCTTCGCCGGGTCGGCGCACACCCTAATGATGGGCGCGCTCTCCGCGCGCAAGGCATCCAGGGAAGAACTGGCCGAGCTGCGCAAATTGCTCGACGATTATGAGAAGGGGACCAAATGACGCTGCTCGAATTTTGGGTCCACACGCCGCTGGCCCAATCGCCGCTGGCGCAAGCGGTGAGCCTCGCGCTGGCTCACTCCCTGTGGGAAGGCGTATTGATCGCGGCCATCCTTGCCGCGGCGCTGTGCGTGACGCGGTCTTCGCGCGCGCGGTATGGCGCGGCGTGCATGGCCATGCTGCTCATGCTGGCAAGTTTTGGCGTGACGTTGGTGCGGCTGATGCCGCAGCCGCTGGACCTCGCCAAAGCGCCGCACGTCTCGGGAATCCCGGCCGCGCCGGCGGGGCTACCGATCGTTCCCCCGGAAACTCCGCCCGCGCCTCCCAGCCTCGCCGCTTTGCTCCCTTGGGTCGCGCCCTTCTGGGCCGCCGGTGTCCTGTTCTTCCACCTGCGCTCGTTGGGCGGATGGATAGCGGCGCGGCGGCTGCGGCTCGCTGGTGTGTGCCATGCGCCGGGCGAATGGCAGCAGCGTCTCGACGGCCTCGCGGCACGGCTGCGCGTCTCAAGACCGGCTGCGTTGCTGGAATCGTGTCTGGCCGATGTGCCGGTGGTGATCGGCTACGCGCGTCCCGTGATTCTGATGCCGGTGGGCCTGCTCGCCGGTTTGCCTGTGGCGCAAGTGGAAGCGATTCTGATTCACGAGTTGGCGCACATCCGCCGTCAGGACTATCTGGTGAATCTGATGCAGACCTTTGTCGAAGGGCTGCTCTTCTATCATCCGGCAGTCTGGTGGATCTCCGGAGTGATTCGCGCCGAGCGTGAAAACTGTTGTGACGATCTGGCGGTGGCTGCCACCGGCGATGCGCGCCAGTACGCCGCCGCTCTGGCCGCGTTGGAGCAAAATCGATGGGCCGCGCATGAGTTGGCGCTGGCCGCTACTGGAGGGAGTCTCGTGAAACGAATTCGCCGTCTGCTACAGCAACCCGAGCGGCCCCGCGCCGCCGCCTGGACACCCGCGATCTCGGCCAGCCTCTTAGTGGTTAGCGCCGGAATTGTGCTCGCCAGTTGGCAAGCGCAGCCGGATCAGAAGCCGCAGGCGCCGGTTCCTGCCTTGTTGCCCGCGCCGGCTGCTACCGTTCCCGTTGAACTGCCGGTGACCGGCACCAATCAGAACCGTGTGTTGATCCGGAATCATGTCCCGGCCACTGCCAAACCCGCTCCGGTCCTACTCGCCCAAGCGCAGCAGACGACTCAGACCCCGTCGGCCGCGCAATCCGTCGAGCAGCAACTGCGGGACGCACTCCAACGCGAAGACAAGACCCCTACGAATCTCGCCACTCCGTACAAGAAGTGGTTGAACGAAGACGTCGCCTACATCATTACCGATGAAGAGCGGAAGGCGTTCCAAGCTGCCACTAACGACGAAGAGCGCGAGCAGTTCATCACCCAATTCTGGCAGCGCCGCGACCCCACGCCCGGCACGCCGGAGAACGAGTTCAAGGCAGAGCACTACCGCCGCATCGCGTACGCCAACGAGCATTACGCCTCGAAGATTCCCGGTTGGAAGACAGATCGCGGACGCATCTACATCACCTACGGACCACCGGATGAGATTGAGGACCACTCCTCGGGCGGCGCCTATGTGCGGCCTCCGGAAGAGGGTGGCGGCACGACATCGACGTTCCCGTTCCAGCAATGGCGCTACCGGCATATAGACGGTATCGGCAACAACATCATCATCGAATTCGTCGACCCCACCATGTCTGGCGAATTCCGTATGACCAGCGATCCCTCGGAAAAGGACGCGCTGCTCTATATCCCCGGCGCCGGCCTCACCAGGATGGAACAGATGGGCCTCTCCGGCAAAACCCAGCGCTTCAATAATACCGACGGCACGCACTTGGGCCAACCTTTCGGCGGCCAGTCGGCGAATATCTTCGTATCGGTAGGCGACGGACCGAAGGCTACGGTGTCGATCACCGCGGAGAGGATGAATACGAACGTCAGCCTCGCGCTCCCTTCCGGCTCTGGGAAATATGACGTAATCGCCAGAATTACCGACATCCACAATCGCGCGGCCGCCAACCTCAGGGATGTCACGTCGGCCGGCCAACCCAACTATACGTCCCGTTTCATCCTGGCGCCCGGCTCCTACACCTTGACTGTTGTGACAAGAGATCAGGCCTCGGGCGCAATGCAGGCCAGCGCCGTCAATTTCTACGTGAATTAACCCGACGTGGGGNNGAGTGCGTGCGCCACGTCCTTCAGCCGCAAACCGTCACCGATTTGTCATACGCCTACGCCCCCGGCTACACGATAATATCTACATGCCGAGAGTGACGAACCTGAGGCCCAGCCTGGCTTGCGGCGCCGCTCTCGCTGTCTTCTCCCTGTTGATCGTAAAGATCTGCCTGCCGCATTCCGCCTTGGAGGGCGTTGGCGCCGCTGCGATCCTCATCGGCCTGGCCGGCGGCGCCGGATCGAATTTCCTGTTTACCTATTTCTCCGAAAAAGCGCGCTCCTCTTCGGAAGTCGCCAGTGAGCAACTGCGCGAGGTGGTCGATAACCTGCAGCGGGAAAGCTCGCGCCTGGAAGCGATTCTGGGCAGCATGGTGGAGGGTGTGGTGGCGGTGGACCCGCTGCTGCGCATCACCTTCCTCAACCGCGCCTTTGCCGGGACCATGGAAGTGCAGTTGCCCCTCGAAGCGCGCACTCCGCTGGTGCAAGTGGTACGCGATCACGATCTGCTCGAAATGTTCAATGCCGTTTTCACCTCGGGCGAGCCGCTGCAGAAGCGGCTGATTCTCTCCGCGGGCGGCGCGCGGACGTTCGCAGTGCAGGTGACGCCGCTTGCCGGCGGCCCCAATCGCGGCGCCATCGGCATGTTTTACGACATCACCGAAATCGAGCGGCTCGAGCGCATCCGCAAAGATTTTGTGGCCAACGTCTCGCATGAGCTGCGCACGCCGCTCGCCGCCATCAGCGGCTATGCCGAAACGCTGCTGGAGGGCGCCCTCGAAGACCGCGAAAACAGCCGCCGCTTCGCCGCGATCATCCTGGATAAAGCGCGCCAGCTTACCAATATCGTCTCCGATCTGTTGGTCCTCTCCACTCTCGAAAGCGGCAAGCCGCCCGCGCCGGAGCCAATCTCGCTCAGGGAGAGCATCGAATCGGCGCTGCGAACGGTGGAGCCGGTGGCGCGTGCCCGGGGCGTCAACGTGGCTTTCCAATCCGCCGAAGATCTGGACGTGCTGGGCCATGAAGTCCGTCTGGAGCAGGTCTTCGTCAACCTGCTCGATAACGCCATCAAGTTCAACCGGCCCGATGGCGAAGTGCACGTGGAGATTGCCCGCGAAGACGGCCGCGCCGTAGTGCACGTACGCGATACGGGCCTCGGCATTCCTTCGCGCGATCTGCCGCGCATTTTCGAACGCTTCTATCGCGTGGATAAGGCGCGGTCGCGCGCCACTGGCGGCACCGGTTTGGGACTGGCCATTGTCAAGCACGCGGTGGAACAGATGGGCGGGTCGGTTTCGGTGGAGAGCCGCCTCGGGCAGGGGTCGGTATTCACGGTTGCGCTACCGCCCGCCGATAGCAACGCGATTGCCGCTCAACTTTGACCGCGCAGCCATGACTTCCCGATAATTCTCGGGCCGCGCCTGGGCTGAAGCGTCGGGGCCGCCGAAGCGGGAAGCCGCCCCATGTAGGCTCATGGCCCCACTGGCCCGAAAGACGAAGAGACCCGCCGCATACTCGACAACGTCGTCTGCATTGAAGCGCCATGCTTCCATTTTGCCGCCATCCCCGGAGAGTTTCCTAGAAGGCCCGGATAGCCCGAACCCGGCGTGGGAAGTCTTTATCGTCGCCATGCTGGCGGCCAAGATCGGCGAAATCGATGTGAGCCGCCATGTCCGCGGTTTGCTGAGACGACGCCCAGTAGGTGAAATTATCGCTGACGCCGCCGTCTCGAAAATCACCGGCTCCGTTGGCTTTCAAGTTGCGATACATCAGAGCCAGTTCGTCTCTTGACGGCAGAAACCACCCACGAATTCCGTTCAAGCTGAAGTTGGCGCATAAGCCGGCGGCGGCGCCTGGTTCCGGGCACGCGGCCAGCATGTCGAGGGTATTCTGCTTGCCCGTCCCTACCGCCGTGCCGCGAGCGCCGGCGATCGCTTTGCGGAAACAACCCCAATTGGCGCCCGCGCTTTGATCGAAGGGGGCCGCTTCCAGATAGCGCCAGCCATCGGTTGCATAGCTCGGGCTTTCGTAGAAAATCAGGCCGCCGGAGGGACCAATGTCGCCGATCGCATATTCCGCTTTCGATAACCAAACGCTCATCTCCCCCGCTCCGCGGTTGGCCCATAAATAATACGGTATGAGTCTGACCGGCTTCGGCGCCGCCGACGGGTTGCCGATTTTCCGGGCTTCCGTGTCAATTACCGCGACACCGCCATAAAACTCTTTGTCGAACGATGGCCTTAGTTCACTCTTGGCATCGAATAACAAGTCCAGTACATGTCCGCCTGAGGCATCCGGCCATTCAGCGCAATATACGATCGGCCCCCTCTCGACCGCCATTCTGCCCCGGTTTTCCTTCACTCTTGGATCGGCAATTACCTTCCTCGCTTCAAAGGGAAACTCTATTTCTACGGCATCGCCGTCTTTCCAATTCCTATCGAGAGAGATGTATCCCGATTTGTTAACCACAGCGGCAAAGGCCTTGCCGTTGATGGATACCCTGGTTTGTTTCTCAACTCTATCCGCGTACGAATACAGACCTCCCGGAGCTGGCTGATTCCCGGCCCAACCGGGAACGCGCAATTTGATGTCTGCCTTGACGTCTTCCTTCGCCGATACTGTAATCCTGGATGTTCCGCCCCACGGCATCTCGCTGTCAACCGATAGCGACAGATCTTTATTGTTCACTTTAAAAGAAGCGTCGCTGGAAACATAGAGATTGACGTAGATTGCCCCTCTCTTGTCTTGCGCGTAAATAAAGCCGGGCATGGAGGCCAGGAATCTGACAAGGTTGGGAGGGCAGCATTCGAGAGATGCCCGTTCCCATCGATTGTCGCGCCCATCGCCTGCGCTGGCCAGCCGATTTACATAAAAGAAGCGGTTTCCCGAAACGGAGACTCCATCTATGGCGTTGTTGTACATGCCGCGTTCCATGACATCGATGTACTTACTCTCTCCGGTCGCCATGAATAGCCTGTGATTCAAGGTCATATGCATCAGGACGGCGCACGTTTCCGCATAGGCGGATAGATTCGGCAGCGAATACGGCTCCCCAAATCCTTCGTTTCCGGTTGTCCCGACGCCGCCGGTAATGTACATCTTCCTGGCCACCGTATCCTGCCACATCCGTTGCGCGGCGTCGAAATACCCTTTGATTCCGGTCAATACGCCGACATCGGCCAGAGATACCATCAGAGACACGCAGTTCACCGCATGACCAACCGCTTCGCCCTGTTCCAGAACGGGCCTATAGGACTGATTGTGGCGGCTTCGGTTTACCGAATTCGGCAGCCCCCGTATATCGAGATAGTGTTTCGCCAGATCCAGGTGCTTCTTATCGTGGGTCACTCGATACAGTTGCACGCAGTTGATTGCGTCCCGCTCGCCTCCGGAGAATGGAGGATTGCGCACCCTGAAATCCTCATACAGCGCGTCGGCGGACTTGATGGCCTTATCTATCAGGTCCCTGTTCCCTGTCACGTTGTAGTACGTCGCGGCGATTTCGAACTCACTGTTGCCGCCGTCCGGCGCCTGTTTCATCGTTTGAATAAGGGCGTCGACCTGCGCCTGCAGTTTGGCGTCGGGGTGTGTGCGCAGCGAAAGGATTGCGGCCTCCAGAACGCCGCCGCCGACGCCCCTTCGGGACGCCGATCCGGTAAGTTTTTGAACTTCGAAAGGAATGGTCACCTCCGCGTTCGTCGTAATCTTTGGCTTCCAGAAGGCGTCTTTAATCTCTACTTCGGAGTAACGCTTGGGTTGAATCGGGTAGTCCTGGACGGGCGTGTACGCTCCCGAGAGAGTAACCTCCGCGGCCTTGGCCTTCGTCTTAGACGCGGCATTCGCAGCCGCAGGACCCTGGGCGTAGGCCAACATGCCTGCTGCTACCTGAGCGGCTTTCAGAAAGTCTCGGCGAGGTACATTGCTGTCCATGGCATCCCCTCAATAAAGCTCGATGGCTGGCGATTGCGCGCCCCAAACTGCTTGGCTGGGCCGAACCTGCGTCGCGGCCGCTGCCGTGCGCGCCTCCAGTGGTGTTTTTGCGCGGACGCTGGTTGCCCGGCGCGCTGGAGCGGATCTTGCGGTTCCTTTTCATCATCGATACATCCGTTGCCGGTTTATTGTATCGAGTTCCGGACCGCCAAATCACGGACATTCCGGGCAGCGGCGCCTCGCATCGTCCCCCACGAAATGCCCCCATCCGTAAGCCGCGCTACGTTCGGCCAATTGAAAGCGATCCGTCGGGATGCTCGTTCGGCGCCTCGCCGAATGGCCAATACCCGGTGCGACCGCGCCCGAGCGTTTCACGTCAATATCGGAAGCTATCGCGGGCGCCCCGGTGCGGCGCCGGCAGAAACGTGCGCGGACTGTCCGATATGCTGATTCGCGTTCAGAGACCGGAACTTCCATTTTGAGATACGGACGCTCGTCAATATAACACTCAGTCGCCCATTCGAGATCCTCCTCCGAGGCGGCTGTTGCCCGCTTTCGTAGAGGGGCGTTTTTTGGCGCGGGCGGGATTACTGCTTGGTGTTCAGCGGCTGCCGCGAACCGTCAAAGAACTCGCGCTGCAGTCTGGGCCCGATCTCGTCCGCCTTCACGGCTCGAATGGCATCCGCCACGCTTGCCGTCCAGGCTTTCATGTCAAACTCGCCCAGCGCGGTAGTGGCGGCCGATCCGTCGCCGGCGTAATGATTGGGGAATTTCGCGTACCACCAGATTCCCGTATAGAGACCGCGGGGCAGATCGAGCCGGTTCTGATCGGCGCCGGATTCCTGCCCCGCGCGATCGAGGTGCACCAGATCCGGCCGCGACACCAGCGTGTGGGCGGTCTCCGATTCGCCGGCGTGCTGATCCACTGTACTCTTCAGCGCCGGCCGGCCCGCAGGGTAGTTGGGGCGCGAGAGCACGTACACCATGTAATCGTGCCGGGCGGCAAGCTGCGCCTGCGCGAAGAAAGGCAGCAAGTGGTCGTTCCCGCCATGGCCGTTCACGATCACGATCTTCTTGCATCCATTGCGCGCCATCTCGTCGGTGGTTTCCTGAAGCAAGTCCATTTGCAGTTTGGCGCTATAAGCCACGGTACCGGGCTCATGCCGGGCCTCGAAGATCTGACCGAAATAGTATGCGGGAAAGACCACGGCGTACTCCTGCTGTGCAGCGTGCTCCGCCACATACCGCACATTGATCAAGTCAGTGCCGAGCGGCAGTTGGGGGCCGTGCTTCTCGATGATTCCGAACGGCAGCAGGCATGTGGTGCGGGCCTTCTGAACGGCTTGCTGGAAATCGGCGGCGGTGAGCTCCTCCCATTTCACGGAAAGTGTCTGCGGAAAGGCGCAGGTCCCAGTAGATAACAGCGCTGCCAACAATTGTGTCTTCATTATTTGCGGCTCCAGCGATTCTTCGGCTCAAATTATATCCCGATCCGCGGCCCCGGCAGGGCACGCTAAAGGGTGCTTAAACGTTTTCGGGATTTCCTCGCTCGGTCGCGGCTCCGTCTCGGCTGCGTGTGTCTGCAAATAGTTACGGAGCCGCGACCGTGAGGGAGCGGATTTTGACCGGCGTTTCCCGAATCCGTTTAAGCACCCCACGCTGCAAGGCGCGGCCAAGGGTTGTCCAAACGGAAGCTGCCCAAGCCATGAACCTTCATTGGCGGCAGCGGCGGTGAGGGAGAGAGGTTTGGAGCCACTCGCCACGATTCGATTCGGGGAACTGCCGTGCAGACGCCGCTTCACTCCGGCAGTTGCTTCCGAACCCGCCATGCCTGTTCCAGATGCCGCCGCTCATGCGCGGCCAACTGCGCGAATGTCATTCCCAGACTCAGCCGGATCAGCCGGCTGATCGGCGTAGGAACCTTGATGCGCGCCAGGTCGAGCCCTTCGGCGCTCTGGGCCAGCAGCATCAACTGGCTTTGCAGATGCAAAAACGACGGTAGTACCGCAGTGACCGGCTGCCCGTGCAACGGGCGAAAGCGCCTGGGCGCAGTGACCTTCCGCTTGACTGGCGGTTCCGTGTGGCGAAGCACGAATCGCTCGAACGGGCCATAGCGGAATGGGCCGGCGCCGGTCACTCCGTGCGCTTTGGCGCGGCCGATGGCGTCCTCAATGGCCCGGATCTCCCAATTGCCGGCGATCAGCAGGTGGGCGAGGCATTCCTCAATGGACCATTGGCCGGGCTGCGGACGCCAGTTGAAACGCTCTTCGTTCAGACCTTCTGTCAACTCCTTGGCCTGGCCGCGAATTTGGTCGAATTCCTTACAATACTGCTCTAGTTCTTGGGCTTTCATCGGTGGGGGAACGATTGCGGCAACTGCCAGCCGTATGGCAACGTCTAGTATATCGTGAGGCTCCGCTCGATTTGCATCGCGCTGGCACTGGCATGCGTGGCCTTGGCCACAGCCGGCGACTACGTTTCCGCCAAGCGCAAGTTCGATCTGATCGATAGCGGCCGCTCCCGGCCGGGGACGCGCGTGGAACTGACTGCGCGCGAGTTGACTGCATATATCGAGCACGAAGCTCCAGCGGGCGTGCGCAACCCCAAATTGGAACTAGTGAGCTCCGGCGTAGCCACGGGAACGGCGCTGATCGATTTCGGACAGGTGCGCCGCGCGCAGGGTTATGCACCGGGCTGGCTGATGTCCAAGCTGCTCGATGGTGAGCGGCCGGTGAGCGTCACGGCGCGGATTACCTCGGCGCACGGCCAGGCGAAAGTGGATGTGCAACGCGTTGTGATTTCCGGCGTCGAGATCGACGGCAAGACGCTGGATTTCCTTATCCGGAATTTCCTGTTGGCGATGTATCCCGATGCGGCGGTAGGCCGGCCGTTCGAGTTGGGGCACAGGATCGAGCGGCTCGATGTGCAGCCCGCGGCGGTGGGCGTAGTAATCGGCAAATAGCGGCGGGACATGGCTTTAGCTTGCCGGCTTACGGCTGCGGATAATCGCTCAGTTGGGGCGGCGTAACATCCGGCTCCAGCACCAAGGCCTTCCGCTGCGGATAATACTGCATAAGTTTCTCGTCTTCCTCCCTGCCTAAGTCGCGCGCCCAAACGATGCGGGCCTTATCGATATCGGCGCGGTTATAGACCCATTCATCCTGAAACGGATGTTGCGGGTAGTTATAGTGCACAAAAACCAGTAACTGGCCCGGTATCTTCTCCAGTTCCCGGTTAACGAAGATGCGCCGCTGGGGATTCCGATGATTGATAGCGTCCCACGTCTCATAGGGAAGCGCGGCTTGGGATAGGCCGGAGCGCTCGAAAAGGTGCAAGCCATACCAGAACACGAAATGCGCGGCGCAGAGGAACAGCAGAATGCGCGCGGCGCCGCGGCCGGCGGGGCGTCCGTGAATCCGAAGGGCGCTAAGGCGCTGCAACCCCGCGATCGCCACAAGGATGTACAAACAAGTACACGCTGCGGCGTAGTGTAGTTGATAAGCCGGGAAAAAATTGATGCCAAGCGTGAAGACGGCCAGAGTCAATGTCACCCACAAGAAGGGGAACTGCCTGATAGTAGTAAGGAACAGAGGCAGCGCCAGGTAGAGCGGCGCAAGAAAGAAGAACCGGTAATAGCGCACCCGGAATTCCAGGCGCAGTAAGTAAGTCGAGAGCGTATCCGTGTTATTACCGTGGAACGCGCGCTGCATCCGATAATCCATCCGCTGCTCCGCCGTAAGGCCGCCATGCGGAACGGGGTTCGGCTGAAACGTGAGGGCCGCCGGAACGCCGTAATCATACTGGCTAAGTTGGTAAGGCAAGGTCGTCCAGCTTCCGGTTACCTGCTTATTCTGCAAGACCGTGACGCCCAGGGCCGCGGCGATAATCAAAAGCGTAGCGGGCGCGACTTTGGCTAGAGCGCGCAGCTTCTGCGGCGCGCGCGCCGTCGGCAGAAAATACAGCGCTACCGCGAAGAACAGAAAAATCGATTCGTAAGGCCGTGTGAGCAAGTGAATGGCGAGTCCCAGACCTAGCAGAATTGCATCCCGCTCGCGCGGGGCCGCCTTCAGGCGCGGCAGCGCTCCGAACACCAGACACCCGGCCGCGGCGGTGAATGCACCGCCCCAGTAGCCGTTCATCCACTGGTTGAGCGGGCCGAATTCGATCGCCGCCAGCAGCCCGCCAACCAGCGACCAGAGTGGCGTGGTCCATGCCCGCAGCATCCAGTAGCACAGGGCACAAAACGCCGCGGTAGATAACAAGACGCCCGCCCAAGGCGAGCCGAGCAGCGTCCATCCGATCGCCAGCACCATGCCTTGTCCAATGGGATAGATGGAGCTATAGCTGGGCCTCTGCAAGACAAAGAAAGTTTCGAAGAATTGTGGAAGAGAATGGGGTGGATTCGCGAGGCGGAAGTGCCGCAGCGTATCGGCCACTAACAGGTGCCCGAATTCGTCGTATACATCGGGTGTCGGGACCGGGTGATTCGGAAGCAACAGCAGCCGAAGCGCGACGGGCAGCGCAGCCAGCAGCAACATGCACCACGCCGTATGCGGCGCCAGACGGCGGGCGTAAGGCTCAATCCACGGGCGCGAGACCAGAGCGAAGAACACCAGGATCGCCGCAATGGTCAATTCCAGGAAATCGGCGGGTCCGAAACCGAGCGCGTTGTCGATAGGTAGAAACGAACGGAGCGGCTGGAGCGGAAACATGCGGAAGTTTCATTGTCGCCGAAAACACCGGCGGACCGCCCGGAGCTGCCACTGAAACGCCGGTAACGGTGTACCAGGAGAATACTGGTCTGAAAGACCTCTATAGTAATCGAGTATGATAGCGGGGAGCGAGACTTCATGTCAGGCGTGGCGCACAACGATCGGGTCGAACCCAATCCGGAGAGGGGCTTTCGGTTGGATTTCAACCCGAAAGCCACCGAACGCCAGCACGACTTCTGTGGACCCAATGAGATTGGCGGTGCGGCCTGTCCAAACTGCTCAAGGCCCTTGCTTCGGCTTTTGTCGCTTTCTTCGACCGACACTCGCCTGAACGTGAACCCGGCGATAACACCCGCCGTTCATCTTCTGTACTGCTGGACGTGTAGCATTCCTTATGGCCCCTTCAGCTATCGAATACATCCGGACGGGACGGTCGAGATCCTGGAGGCGCCACCCGCCAACGAATACGCCTTTGGTCCCGACGGCCCTTACGACGGATATACCGGCGACTTTTCGCCGAGAGCGGTTGGCATGGTTGCGCTATCGAATGAAGAACAAGATGCGCAGAGGGCGGCGCAATCCGATTTGGACCTGGCGCATAATCTACCCGTCCAGGCACATCAGGTCGGCGGCTTCCCGATGATTTTCAATTCGCAGGCGGCGCCGTGCCCACGTTGCTCAAAATTGTCGCCGTTTCTGGCAGTGATCTGCGATGATGCGTCTGGAAATCATCCGGGTAGAGTTGCAGCGCGGGACAGCTTTACGGGAAATATGGGAACTCAGATGGTGTTCCACCTCTGCCATGATTGTTCTGTGGTGTCGGCCTATCAGTCCAATGACTGAACGAAAGTTGCGCGGCGCGCCCTGCCTGTGGGGCGGGCGCTTCCGCCTGCCAACTGTTGTTTCACTGCTCTTAGCTTAGGGAGTGAGGGCGACGTGTTAGGAACAGGTCACGGTAGATGTGAATCGGCGTACTGAGTGACAGGTTGCGAGGAGTGACCATTTAGTGATTGACGGTCTTTCGCGGCGGCTGTCGGAATTTCTAGCCGCCGCGCGTTACCCCGATTTGCCGCCATCGGTTGCCGACCATGCCCGGCGGGCTGTTCTCGACTGGCTCGGCTCCGCATTAGCCGGGTCGCTTGAGTCCCCGGCGCGCAGGGCGCAACAGTTTGTGGCTTCGCTGGGCGTCTCGAACGATGCTACGGTGTTCTCCGGCAGCCGGTCGTCTGCATCCGGCGCCGCGCTAGCCAACGGCGTGGCGTCCCACATTCTCGAATTTGACGACATCCATAAGACGTCCACCGTACACGCGGCCGCGCCGGTGATCTCCGCGGCGCTGGCCGTTGCCGAGCGCGAACATGCGGACGGCCGCGCGTTCCTCTTGGCTGTAACACTGGGCTATGAAGCGGCGTTGCGCATCGGCGAGGCCGTCAATCCGAGCCATTACCGCTATTGGCACCCCACAGGCACCGCGGCCACTTTTGGCGCGGCGGCCGCCGCCGGTTCGCTGATTCAGTTGAGCCCGGCGCAGATGCTGGACGCGCTGGGCAGCGCCGGAACCCAAGCCGCCGGCCTCTGGGAGTTCAATGCCGATGGCGCCATGAGCAAGCATCTGCATCCAGGCAAAGCCGCATTCAACGGGATTCTGGCAGCCGATCTGGCGCGCATCGGTTTCACGGGGGCAACGCGGATACTTGAGGGTGAGCGTGGATTCTTCCGCGCTATGAGCGGCTCGTACGATGAGAGCTGTGTCACTGATGGGTTGGGGGAGCGATGGAAGATTGCGGAGAACTGTTACAAGCTGTATTCGTGTTGCGGGCACACGCATGCGGCCATTGATGTGGCGCTTGAGTTACGTTCGCAGCCCATGGGGCCGCGCCACGTACTAATCGAGACTTACGGGCCGGGCTATGAGATCGTCAAGGAACTCGCTCCGCGCACGTCCTATCAAGCGAAATTCAGCATCGCCTACTGCGTCGCTGTAGCGCTCCTCGATGGCCGCGTGGGCCTTTCCCAATTCTCTCCCGAGCGCCTCCACGACCCAGCCATCACGGCCTTGCTCGAACGCACCCAGGTAGTCGTCGCCGAAGATCTCACCGCGAAGTATCCCGCCGCCTGGCCAACCCGCGTCACGCTCACGCTGTCGGACGGCGCTTCGCTCACTGGCTCCAGCGACTACCCGCGCGGCAATCCCGAAAATCCGGTCTCCACCGCGCAGTTGGAAGACAAATTCCGCTCCCTGGTCACTCCCCGTTTTGGCGAGGCAACGGCGGAGCGTGCAATAGAAGCCGTACAATTGTTGGAGACCTGCGACGACGTTTCCACTGTCTTTCGCGATCTCACTCATGAAGGACATCAACCCGCGCGCTGACCAGTTTCCGGAATACCGCCAGGCCGTTCGC
Organism: Bryobacterales bacterium; assembly: GCA_003135055.1. Lineage (GTDB taxonomy): Bacteria > Acidobacteriota > Terriglobia > Bryobacterales > Bryobacteraceae > PALSA-243. Next base: position 25,472 of record PLDF01000405.1, read on the forward strand.
GAACTCTGCGCGCAATTCCCCAATCAGTATTGGCAGCGCATCGAATCGGCCGCTGCGTACCCGGAAGAATTCGTGCAAGCCTTGACGCACGCCGGATGGCTGGCCGCGCTGATCCCCACCGAGTACGGCGGCGGCGGATTAGGCGTCGCGGAAGCGTCGGTAATTCTCGAAGAGATCAACCGCTCCGGCGCCAATTCCGGCGCCTGCCACGCGCAAATGTACATCATGGGCACGCTGCTGCGCCACGGCTCGCCGGATCAAAAGCAGCGCTACCTGCCCGCCATCGCATCGGGCGATCTGCGCCTCCAGTCCTTCGCCGTTACCGAACCCACTACCGGCACCGACACCACCAAGATCAAGACCTTCGCCGAACGCCGCGGTGATCGCTATATCGTCAACGGCCAAAAGGTTTGGATCTCGCGCGTGCAGCACTCCGATCTCATGCTGCTTCTGGCCCGCACCACGCCGCTGGCGGAAGTGGCGCGCAAGACCGAGGGGCTCTCCGTTTTCCTGGTCGACCTGCGCGAATCCAAAGACAAGGGTCTCACGCTGCGGCCCATCCCCAACATGGTGAATCACGAAACCAACGAGGTCTTCTTCGATAACTTCGAGATTCCATCGGAAAACCTCATCGGCGAAGAAGGCAAAGGCTTCCGCTACATTCTGGACGGCATGAACGCCGAGCGCATTCTCATCGCCGCCGAATGCATCGGCGACGCGTTCTGGTTCATCGATAAGGCCCGCCGCTACGCCAATGAGCGCGTGGTCTTCGACCGCCCCATCGGCCAAAACCAGGGCGTGCAATTCCCCATCGCGCGCGCCTACGCCAACTTGCGCGCCGCCGACCTGATGCGCTACGAAGCCGCGCAGCTCTTCGATGCCGGCCGCCCGTGCGGCGCCGAAGCCAACATGGCGAAACTGCTGGCGGCCGATGCCAGTTGGGAAGCCGCCAACGTCTGCCTGCAAACCCACGGCGGCTTCGGCTTCGCCGCCGAGTATGACGTGGAACGTAAATTCCGCGAGACGCGCCTCTATCAAGTTGCGCCCATCTCCACCAACCTGATTCTTTCCTACCTCGCCGAGCATGTGCTCGGTCTGCCGCGGTCGTTCTGATGAGCGAGCTTCCATTCAACGGCTTGCGCGTGGTCGCGCTGGAGCAGGCGGTAGCCGCGCCTTTCTGCTCGCGCCAGCTCGCGGACCTCGGCGCCGAAGTGATCAAGATCGAGCGCCCCGATGGCGGCGATTTCGCCCGCGGCTACGACGGCGCGCTCCACGGTCTCTCTGCCTATTTCGCCTGGCTCAACCGCGGCAAGCGCAGCATCGCGCTCGACTTGAAACTCGACCGCGACCGCGCCGTCTGCGCCGAACTCATCGCGCGCGCCGATATCTTCGTGCATAACCTCGCGCCCGGCGCCGTCGAACGCTTCGGCTTCGGCTTCGACGAGCTGGCAACCCGCTACCCCCGCCTCATCTGGTGCGGCATCTCCGGCTACGGCCCCGACGGCCCTTACCGCGACAAGAAAGCCTACGATCTGCTGGTGCAAGCCGAATCCGGCGTGGTCAGCGTCACCGGAACTCCCGAAGAGCCGGCGAAGGTCGGCATTTCCATCGCCGATATTTCATCCGGCCTCTACGCCTACTCCTCGATTCTGGCCGCGCTGATCGCGCGCGCACGCACCGGCCGCGGCCAGCGCATCGACATCTCGATGTTAGAATGTCTCACCGAGTGGATGATGCCGCCGATATACTCCTGGCAAGGGACGGGCAATGTTCCCGTGCGCGCCGGCTTGCGCCACAACATGATCGCGCCCTACGGCGCTTATGCCTGCTCCGATGGCAGAATGCTCTTCGGCATCCAGAACGATCGCGAGTGGCCGCGCTTCTGCGCTGAGGTGATGCTCATGCCCGCACTCGCCGAAGATGCCCGTTTTGCATCGAACGCCGCCCGCTTCGCCAACCGCGCGCAATTGGAACCGCTGATCGAGTCGCGATTCGGCCGGATGACTCGCGTGAAAGCGGCCGCATTGCTCGACCGCGCCGGCATCGCCAACGGTTCCCTGAACGATACCGCCGAGGCCGCCGCACACCCGCAACTCGCCGCGCGCCAGCGCTGGACCACCGCCGATTCGCCCGCCGGACCCATCGCCGCCCTGCTGCCGCCGCATAACCTGCAAGACGCTGCGCCATGCATGGGCCGCGTGCCCGCACTGGGCGAGCACACGCAGGAAATAATGGCCGAGCTTGGCATCGTATGGACTGGCGCGAAGCGCGCTGACGGTGGTCACGACGGGAATAACGACGGGAGTCAAGACGGGGGCGCCGAATGATTCCCACGCGTCTCGAACGCAGCATGCTTTTCGTGCCCGCCTCGCGCTGGCCCATGATCGAAAAGGCCGCCCGCAGCGAGGCCGACGCCATCTGTATCGACCTCGAAGACGCCGTTTCGGTGGACGAAAAACCCGCCGCCCGCGGCAATGTCGCACGCGCTTTCCGCGAGCTCGATTTCGGCTCGCGCATCCGCATGTTCCGCATCAACGGCCTCGACACGCCCTTCGCCTACCGCGACCTCATCGAAGTGGTGGAAGCCGCCGGCGACCGCATCGACCTGGTGATGTTGCCCAAAGCCAACTCGCGCCAGGATGTCTCCTTCGTCGAGACCATGCTGGCCCAAATCGAGGCCAGCCGCGGATTTCAGCGCCCCATCGGCATTGAGGCGCAGATCGAAACCGCCGCCGGTTTTCTTGACGCGCGCTACATCGCCCGCTCTTCGCGCCGCCTGGAAGCGCTGATCTTCGGCCCGGGCGATTTCGCAGCGTCGATGCAGATGCCGCTCCGCAACATCGGCGAATTCGACGCGTACGATGACGCTTATCCCGGCCACCGCTGGCACGCCGTCATGCAGACCATAGTCGCCGCCGCGCGCGCCAATGGTCTTCGCTGCCTCGATGGCCCTTACGCCGGATTCAAGGATGCCACCGGTTTCGAGCGCTCCTGCCGCATCGCGCGCGCCCTTGGGTTCGACGGCAAGCAGTGCATCCACCCCGCGCAACTGGCTGCCGCGAACGCCATCTTCAGCCCCGCCGCGGAAGAAGTGGCGCACGCGCAACTCGTGGTTGCAGCCTGCGAGAGGGCGGCCGCGGAAGGCCGCGGCGCAGCCAGCCTCGACGGCAAGATGATCGACGCCGCCAACATCCGCATGGCGCGGTTCGTACTCGAAAAGCATCGCCTGATCCCGGAGAAACCGTCATGAGTGGACGCTCTTACGAAGATTTCGAAGTAGGCGCGACCATCCGCCACCCTATCGGCCGCACGGTTACCACCACCGATAACATTTGGTTCACGCTGCTCACCGCCAACACCAACCCCATCCACTTCGATGCCCACTACGCCGCGCAGACCGAGTTCGGCAAGCCGCTGATGAACTCCACGTTCACTCTGGCATTGGTTACGGGCCTCAGTGTCGCCGACATTTCGCAATACGCCGTCAACTTAGGCTGGGACGAAGTGCGCATGCCCGCGCCGGTCTTTGAAGGAGACACCATCTACGCGCAGTCCGAAGTCCTGAGCAAGCGCGAATCGAAGTCGCGCCCGCACATGGGTCTGGTTGAGATCAAAACCATAGGATTCAAGCAGGATGGCACTGTGGTAATGAGCTACCGCCGGACGATTATGGTATACAAACGCGGCCACGAACCAAAGTTGCCGGAACCCAAGCCGGCTGCCCATTGACCGCGCGCTCAACCGTAGCGGAGTTCGAAACGAGCCGCGACCGTGAGGGAGCGATTTCTGTAACTCACCGCGAAACACCCGCGAGATTCCTCTTGACTGGAACCCAACTCATCCTGTAAGATAACTTAGATGCGACGCTTGTTACTTAGTCTCGCGCTCCTCACCAACCGGATCTCATCCGGACGCTCGTGGTGTACCCTCTCAAGTCTGTAAACCTCCTGACAGTCTGAGTCATTCGCACACCGCTTGTCTCCGCGGTAAAAGCCCTTTTGTATCTGCGAGATCGGACTCCCGGCATTCCCCTTTTCGATCTTTGACAATTTCAGTTTGGCCGAGTGGTGGAATTGGAAGACACACTGGTCTTAGAAACCAGCGCCTTCGGGCATGAGAGTTCGACCCTCTCCTCGGCCACCAACATACATGCGCGCGTGGCGGAATTGGCAGACGCGGCTGGCTCAAGACCAGTGTCAACTTGCAGGTTCAAGTCCTGCCGCGCGCACCATGCTCCGGTTGCCGATGGTGAGGCTGACGGTCTCCAAAGCCGTAACTGGTGGTTCGAATCCGCCCCGGAGTGCCATGCACTGCAAGCCAATGGCGAGCGCGCCGGCCGCAACCCGGTGGAACGCGGTTCGATTCCGCGGCAGTGCTCCAACGGAGGGCGCTAAGCGACGGCAACGCTTACTGGTCCCGAAAACCAGAGCTCCGCAAGGATGGAGGTTCGACTCCTCCGCCCTCCGCCAACTATTCTGCCGTGAACGGGCGCCTTCAAAACGAAATGGTTTGCTCGCTGCGCGGAATCCCAGTTCATCCGGGCGTCCGTACCCTCTCGCTTGACTTGCCGCCCTCCAATTGCTTAGTGTGAAGGGAATTCCATGAGAGTTTGCCGGCGAGCGCTGGAAATTCCCGTTGCGCCGCTGCTTGGCGCGGGCGGCTTTTCCGCGCTTGCCCCGTCTCCTGCTCCCAGCGGCTATGTCTTCGGCCCGTGCAGACATTGCCCATCCCTCCGTGCCGGAATTGCAACCCGGGCAACCGGTTCATGGGGTAAACCGGTAAGGCGCCGGGAACGCGCGGAAAACATCATATCTTCCCCACGCGCGTGGTGTTAACCGATGGCAGGTAAGTTGGCCGGCCAATTTCTTACTCAGCTAACCAGTTGGACGCCATGCGCCGACGGATGGCCGCAATGAAGGAATTGCCGGACCCATGACAGTTGAGATGACGCGGTTTGACCAATCTATAGAATCGCCACTGGCCCATAGAATATTTTCGTAATCACTATGTCTCGAATCTGGTTCCTGCTGTCTCTCTTTCTTCTCTGTGCCTCCGCGCAGGCCCAGACCAGGCGCGCCTTGTTGGTCGGTATCGACCGGTACGCCGCCGCCGATCCCGCTCCCACGCCGTGGAAGCCTACGGCCTTGCGGCCCGTGCCGCTCAGCGGGGTGTTCCAACAAGTCACCTGGCCCAAGCTCAATGGCGCGGTTAATGACATGAAGTCCATGCACCGCATGCTGCTCACGCGCGGATTCCAGGAGCAGGACATTATCGAGCTGGTGAACGATCAGGCCATCGGCGATGCCATCCTCAACACTCTCAAGAGTCACCTGATCGACGCGGCCAAGGCTGGCGACAGCAGCCTGTTCTATTTCGCCGGACACGGCGCGCGAATTCTGAACAAGCATGCCAGCCTGCCCGGCGGCTACGACGTCGCGATGGTACCCTACGACGCACCCAAAGGCGTGCCCGGCCTGCGCAATAAGGAACTGGCGCGCATCTATCGGCATGTTCCCGATGGCGTCTCCCTCACCGTCATCCAGGACAATTGCTACAGCAGCGGGGGCGCCCGCGGCGTGGCCCCGCCGCTGGTGACGCGCGATGCGCCCGACGATAGCCGCACGGTGGACGACCCCCCGGAACCCAACGTGAAGCCCGTCGATCAGCAGGAGAATGCCGTCCTCATCCTGGCCGCGTCACAACCCGATCAGAAGGCGGAGGAACTTGACGTCACCGACGATCCCGGCCTTACCGGCGATTCCGGCCTGCCGCACGGACGCTTCACGTACGCCCTGCTGCAAGCCATGCGCGATTCGCTGCCTAACGAAAGCACGGCGATCGTCTTCCAGCGCACCCGCAACTATATGCACTCAGGCAACACCACGCAGGAGCCTTCCATGCTCGGCTTGGGCCGCGGTGAAAAAGGCCTCTTCGGTCAGCCGGCCGTTTCCGCCAACGCCATCGTACCGATGGTGAAAGACGTCACAGCCTATACTGTGCTGCTCGACCGCGGCCAAGCCACTGGACTTCGCGAAGGGTGCGAGCTGCGCCAGGTCTCCGCCGCGGGGAAGAACGAGGCCGATCCCAAGATGCGGCTGCAAATCACCAGACTCATCGGGCTCGATGAGGCCGAAGCCACGGTGATGGGCGCGGCGCGCCTGGAAGACTTGCACCGCGGCGACCGGTTCGTTGTCGATAGGTGGATCAGCTTCAGCGGCGCGGCGCTCTCGGTATATGTGCCCGCCGCCGCTCCTCCAATGGATGATTTGCTGGCGCTCGCTGCCAGCATCAAATCGGTCGCGGACCGGCTCAAGCTTACATGGGTCATGGACCCGACCGTGCGCGTCCCCGACTTCACCGTGCGCTGGAACGGCCGGTCCTGGGAACTGCGCCGTGCCACAGGCAAGACCACCGACTTAGGAGCTAAACCCGCCGGCGAACGTCTGGCGGCCGATTTAAGAGGCGTTACAAAAGGAGACTTCTTCCTGGAACTGCCGCCGCCGGCCGAATGGCTCCCCAAGGGCCTGAAACTGGGGGAAGGAACCGAGAATGCGGCCATTGCCGTTTACTCCAAGTCGCCTGCTTCGGCGCAATACATGCTGGCCGGCGCGTGGTCCGGCGATCGCATTGAGTATGCGTGGTTAGCGCCCAATCTCACGCAGGAGACGCTGAACCATCAGTTGCAGCACGTGAACCAGGCGAACGTGCCGGTCAACGTGGCGCTGCCGCTGCGTACCAAGGCGGTGAAGGCCGGCGCCGGCAGTTCCCAGCCTCCCTATGCCCTTACCGATTATGCGCTGCGGCTGGCTAAGGTCCGCGGCTGGCTGCTGCTGGAGCCGCCAGCCGAAACCGCCATGCCTTTTCCTTACCACGTGACGCTGAAGGACGTTTCTACCGGCAAGGTGAATGCCAGCGGCACGGTAGTGGAGGATCAGGTTTATCAGATCGTCCTGCAATCGGACCGGAAGACGCTGGACGACTTCGTGGAGCGTTATCAATATGCGCCCGGCGGAGTGCCCAAGAGCTTTGTGTATGTGTTCGTCATCGACAGCAGTGGAACCGGAGTGTTGGTATTTCCGGCGAGGGAAAATAACGGAGTGGTGAATCACCTGCCAGCCGCGCAGATAGCGGACGGCCGGCTGCCCGCGGAGATTCCGATTCCCACCCAGCTGAAGATTGGCGACCCCTTTGGCGTGGACAGCTATATGCTTCTGACTACCGCCACCGCGTTGGGAAATCCCGACGTATTGAACTTCGAAGGGCCGGGCGGCACGCGCGGCGGGGCTGGGGATGGTCCGCTCGAGCGCTTGCTGGGCGGACTGGGTTCGAGGAGCCGAGGTATACGCATCCCGGCTCCGGCCGATTGGTCGATCGAGCGGACGTTCATCCGCAGTATTCCCAAGTAATGGCCGCGTGCGCTTACTTCTTCTTCTTAGGCGTGGCTTTCGTCGCGTCCGAGGAACTGTCGCTAGTCGAGTCCGATTTGTTCTTCGTTGCCGCTCCGGCGTCGAGCGGCGCCACAGTCGCCCGCAAGGTGACATATGTGACATCGGGAACCGCATTGGCCGCCCGAGTCTCCGGAGGCTGGCTTGCCGGAGCGCTCTTCTCGACCAGATAGCCTTGCGTCATATCGAGCTTGTCCAGGGACTGGCTCAACTCGTCCAAGTGCGCTTGGGGAACCAGCACGTAGTCGCCGGAAACCAGCGGCAGATACTGCACCTCGCGAGACTCATCGTCCAGCGCCTGGCGGGTGGCCACCGCCATGGTCAACGGGCTGTTGAGCAAAAAAGTGGTGTGCTGCTCCAGCGCGCTGTAGATGGCGGTAACAGCTTTGAGCGCCGGAATGCTGATCGCCGGGAAAGCGAAGAACGGCGCCGCCACTCCCGCGATCTGCTGCGCTTCCATCAGAATCTTGTGCACCAGGGATTCCTTATGGACTATGGAAATATTCACCGCCAGCCTGCCTAACCCGCCCGGCAGCACGACCTTGTTTTCCGGGGCGGTGGAGTTGGTGGCTTGAAAGCCCAGGGTCTGCAGCGAAGGCAGCTTGCCCTGCTTGTCCGGAGCCAGCGCAGCCAGCGACGCCCACGCTAGCGGCGCAAAGAGGTTCATCATGGGCCGGGTCTGCACGCAATCGACGCGCAACGACGAAGACTGTAGTTGCTTAAACGCCACCTGGTCTCCCTTGCCGGGGCGGAACTGCCCCAGGTTCAGCGTCACCGAAACATCGCCTGAGTGATCCAGCAGCGAATTCGTTGGGATATCGGTCGCGTGTTGGAACCCGCTGGCCCCGTGATACAGGAACCGGACTTCGCGTTCCGGGGCGGCCAGCTTGGGCGCTGGATTCGCGGAACGGCCCCGGCTGGAGGCATTATCGTAGAATTGATTCCAGAACGCGATGGAATCGTGGGTTCCGGCGGGAGGCGCCGCCGCTTTGGGTCGGCTCTGCGGCGAGGCTTCCCCGGGCATCAGGCCCAACAAGGCCCCGGCGGCTAAAATCTCATCGAGGAAACTACGGCGGTTGATCGGCATTGCGATACCTCCACTTTTCGACGGCAATCCGTAAACTTACAGCGTACCCCAACCGCATTTCATTCCGCTGCTCTCGCGGGGGCGCCTAAACCGATTCGGGAAACGCCGGTCAAAATCCGCTCACTTACGGTCGCGGCTCCGTAACTATTTGCAGATACACGCAGCCGAGACAGAGCCGCGACCGTGCGGCGTTCAGTGGCACTCAGTCCTTTGGTCTTGAGTTTGCTTCGCGGGGGGCCAAGCGGCGTGGCGGCGTGGACAAACAGCCGGCATGGCACACGGTCCGGAGACGCGTGTCAATATTAAGCCGAAGTTGCCCTAAGAACTTCGGATTAGGCAGTTACGTCTTCGATTACGGTGCCGACGGCTTCGCCCATCGACATGCGCATTATATTGCCTGTCGTATTCAAATTGAAAACGACGATCGGCAGCTTGTTGGTCTGACACATGGCGATGGACGTGGCGTCCATCACGGCCAAGCCCTGCGAAAGCACTTCCAGGTAAGTAATTCGATGATATTTGACCGCTTCGGGAAACTTCAGCGGGTCTTTATCGTAGACGCCGTCCACGCGCGTGCCTTTGGCGATAATGTCCGCCTTGATTTCGAGCGCCCGCAAAGTAGCCGCGGTATCGGTGGAAAAATATGGATTGGAAGTGCCCGCCGCGAAGATCACGATGCGGCCCTTTTCCAGATGCCGGATGGCCCGGCGGCGGATGTAGGGCTCAGCCACCTGGTGCATTTCGATGGCGCTCATCACCCGCGTCTGCACGCCCATCTGCTCGAGCGCGTCGGACATAGCCAGAGAATTGATCACCGTGGCCAGCATTCCCATGTGATCGGCCGTGACGCGGTCCATTTTTTGCGCGGCCGCCGATAGACCGCGGAAGATATTGCCGCCGCCCACAACCAAGCCTACTTGAACGCCGGTGGCGGCGACGTCGCCCACTTCCCGGGCGAGCGCCTTCACGCGTTCGGCGTCGATTCCGAAGGCGCCCCCGCCCGCCAGGGCTTCGCCGCTCACCTTCAACAGAATGCGCCGGTACCCAGGCATGGCTTATCGATCTGCCGCTTTTTCTTCGCCGCCGGGTTCGGCCGGGTTCATATCCATCGTGGTTTCGCCCACCTTGAAGCGGACGAATCGCGCGACCGTGATATTTTCGCCGAGCTTGGCGATCCTGGTCTTCACGAATTGCCCCACCGACATGGCAGGCTCCTTCACAAAGGGCTGCTCCAGCAGGCAGATCTCTTCGTAGAACTTGTTCAGGCGCCCTTCCACCATCTTCTCGGCGACCGCCGGAGGCTTGCCTTCGTTGATGGCGCGCGCGATCTGAATATCGCGCTCCTTGTCGATGGCCTCTTGCGTCACGTCTTCCTTGCGGATGAAGCGCGGGTCGGTGGCCGCGATGTGCATGGAGATATCGTGCACCATCTCTTTGAAATCGCCGGTGCGCGCCACGAAATCGGATTCGCAGTCGATCTCCACCATTACGCCAAGCTGTCCGCCGGCGTGGATATAGGTTCCAATGAGCCCTTGTTTGGTAGAGCGCGACGCCTTTTTGCCGGCCGATGCGATGCCCCACTTGCGGAGCAATACTTCGCCCCCATCCAGATCGCCCTTGGACTCCACCAGAGCCTTCTTGCATTCCATCATGCCCGCGCCCGTGCGCTCGCGGAGTTGTTTTACCAGTGCCGCGGTGATTTCCGCCATAGATTTGTGTTTTCCCGCCTTTTACCGATGTGGGGCAGCAAAGTATCCTGCGCGGCGGTCGCCAACCGCCGCTGTCCCTGTCTTGCTCAATGATCGCTAGCTGCCGCTTTCCGTCATCGCCGGCTCGGCTATCGGCTCCGCGGCTGTCTCGGAGGCAGGTCCCTTACGCGAAGTCTGATGCGGCTCGTCCGCCATGCTCAGGCTCTCGGCCATTACCTTCTCGGCATACTTGGGGTCCACATACTCGGCGTATTCCATCATGCCTTCACCCGCCGGAGTATCGTCCTGCACGATCTTGTCGGCGGTGAAATCCTGCTCCGTTGCCAGCGCGCGGCCTTCCGTCACCGCGTCGGAAATCTTGCTCGCGAACAGGCGAATCGCACGTAAAGCGTCGTCGTTGCCCGGAATCACGTAATCCACTTCGTCCGGGTCGCAATTCGTATCCACAATGGCCACCACCGGGATGCCCAGGCGGCGCGCCTCCTTCACCGCGATCGCTTCCTTGTTGGAATCGATCACGAAGAGCACGTCCGGCAGCCCTGGCATATCCTTGATGCCCGCCAGGTTCTGGTCCAGATGCTTGCGCTCGCGCTCCAGCCGGATCACTTCCTTCTTCGGCCGGCCGGCGTATCCGCCTTCCACCGAAGCCATGCCTTCCAGTTCTTTTAACCGTTTAATCGACTTTTGTACCGTCGCCATGTTGGTGAGCAGGCCGCCCAGCCAGCGCTGGTTCACGTAATACATCTGACAGCGGGTCGCTTCCTCGGCGATGGCCTCCTGCGCCTGGCGCTTGGTGCCCACGAACAGCACGTTCTTGCCTTGCGCGGCCATCTCGCCCACATAGCGGGCGGCGTCCTTGAACATCTTTAAAGTCTTCTGCAGGTCGATTATGTATATGCCGTTGCGTTCGCCGAAGATATATTCTTTCATCTTCGGATTCCAGCGCTTGGTCTGGTGCCCGAAGTGAACGCCTGCTTCGAGTAATTCCTTCATCGAGATTGCGGGCAAAAAACCTCCTTGTTCGTTAGTTGAGGGAAATCCCCCGGTTATCGCTTTCCCTGTCGTATTCCATGCTGTTCCGTCCGGGCGCGTTCCAAAGCGAGATTTACGCCCGGCGCGGAACGGAAAGCGGCCTTATACGCGCATAGGGGCCGGACGCAACGTCCGGCCCCATATGTGAAAAATTTATCGTTTGGAGAACTGGAACCGCTTGCGCGCACCCTTCTGACCATATTTCTTGCGCTCGTGCGAGCGAGGGTCGCGAGTCAGAAGTCCCAGCTTCTTCAGGCGGGACCGCAGCTCCGCGTTGAACTCCACCAATGCCCTGGCAATGCCCAGCCGCGCCGCGCCGGCCTGTCCGTTAACGCCGCCGCCATCGGCGAGAATCAGGATATCGAACTTATCCATCATTTCGGCTGCCACCAGCGGCTGCCGCACCATGGCGCGCGCGCTCTCCGTCGGGAAGTAGTTCTCGAAAGCGCGCTTGTTGACCTTGATTTCACCCGTGCCGGGCCGCAATATGACTCGAGCCACCGAACGTTTGCGGCGGCCCGTACCTAAATGTTGAACTATCGTCGCTGCCACGAAAAAATCCTCTACTTTAAGGCCAGCACGGCAGGTTGCTGCGCCGCGTGCGGGTGCTTATCGCCCGCATAGACCTTCAATTTCCGGTACATCTGTTTGCCCATTTTCGTCTTGGGAAGCATCCCCGAGACGGCGTCTTCAATGATGCGGGCGGGCCGCTCGTTTTGGACGCGCTTAAAGCTCTTCTCCACCAGTCCGCCGGGATAGCCGGTGAAATGGCGGTACACTTTCGTTTCTTCCTTGCCGCGGCTCAGCCGCGCCTTGCTGGCATTGATCACAATCACGTGATCGCCGGTATCGATGAACGGAGTGTAGATGGGCTTGTGCTTCCCCATCAGCAGCATAGCGGCCTTGGTGGCCACCTTGCCCACAACTGCGTCCTCGGCATCGATCACATGCCACTGGCGCGGAATGGCATTCTTGGTAGGGAACTCGGTACTCATCGACACACGTCTCTCCGACTCTTCTTTCAGACTTTTAGACTAGCGAGCCTGAGGGGTGCTTGTCAAATCGGGTTGCACGCGGGCGGGGCGGGAATATACGTCCTGGAATGGGCGGCGCGCCGAAAGCTCGATTTCCAGCCGATCCGCGTGCCGGACTGAGCCCATGGGCGATGTACGCCGACGTGGCGAACGGGCTCGTGCTTTATCAAACCCTTCGGCGTTATCATTTAGGGCAGCCATGAAGCTTCTCATCGCGGCCGCGGGCGCCTCGGCATGCCTGCTCGCCGCCCAGGTTGCCACTCACGACCCGCCACGCCCGAAAAACACTTATCATTCGAGCGGCGGCGCCTCCGCCGTAGCCCGCCTGGCGTCACCAGAGGTCCGTCCGGACCGAACTATCGTCTTCCGCCTGAGGGCTCCCGAGGCAGCGCATGTGACTCTGTCGTTCGCCGGGTCGAAGCCCATGTCCAAAGACGATGCCGGCGTGTGGAGCGCCACCGTGGGCCCAGTGGACCCGGAGATTTATCAATACAACTTCGTGGTGGACGGCGTACGCATCCTCGATCCCGGAAATCCCAACCTGAAGAACGGCCGCGTGCCCGACGGCAGCATCGTGGAGGTCCCCGGCAATCCGCCGCGCTTCGATGAGCTGCAAGCCGTGCCCCATGGCGCGCTCCACATCCGCACCTATCTCTCCACGCCACTGAAGAGGCCGCGCAAGCTCTACGTGTACACCCCGCCTCAGTACGACATCGAGGCCAACCGCCGTTTCCCTGTCCTTTATCTGCGCCACGGCAGCGGCGACAACGAAGAGAACTGGAGCGACACAGGGCGCGCGGGCGTCATTCTGGACAACCTCATCGCGCAACACAAAGCCGTGCCCATGATCGTCGTGATGCCCAACGGCGATACCGACGGCAGTTGGGCGGGTGGAAGCTCGCCCGAGGGAATCGAGCTGCTGAGCCATGAGCTGCTCTCCGACATCATTCCCATGATCGACGGCGCCTACCGCGTGGCGCACGGCCGCGAGAACCGCGCCATCACCGGCCTTTCCATGGGCGGCGGCCAGGCCTTCACCATCGGGCTGAAACACCTAGACCTGTTCGCGTGGGTGGGAGAGTTCAGCTCCGGGCTGGTCAGCGACACGGATTTCCGCCTGGATAAGTACCTGCCCGGCTTCCTCGATCGGCCGGACGACGTAAACCGGAAACTGAAGCTTTTGTTTCTGAGTTGCGGCGCCGAGGATCCCCGCTACCCCGGACAGCTCGATCTCTTAGACAATTTGAAGCAGCACAACATCCGCTATGTTTGGTACGCCTCCCCGGGCGTTCACGAGTGGAAGGTGTGGCGGCACGCACTCGCCGAATTCGCGCAGAAAGTCTTTCAGGAGGCACACTAATGCACCGATCTCTCTCATTGGCGGCCTTGTCGCTGGCAGCGGCAGCCGTGTTCGCGACAACTGCCTGGGCCCAGGCGCCGCGCCGCGAGCCGGCGGTAAACGACACGCTGGCATCTCCCGAGGTTTCGTCCGACCATCGCGTCACCTTCCGCATCTTCGCGCCGAAGGCCTCGGAGGTGACGCTCACCGGCGACTGGCTGGGCTCGACGCCGGCGCCCAAATTGAGCAAGGATGAACGCGGCGTCTGGAGCGTCACCCTGGGTCCCTTCGAGCCGAGCATCTATATCTATTCTTTCAATGTAGATGGCATGGCCATACCCGACCCCGTTAACCCGCGCATCAAGCTGCGCGCCCGCACATCCGCCAGCATGGTAGAAGTCAAGGACGATACGTCCGCTTTCTGGGAGCCGCGCGACGTGCCGCACGGGGCGGTAGAGATTAACTGGGAGAAGTCCAAAGCCATCGCCGGCGAGACGCGCGCCATCTGGATTTACACGCCGCCGGGTTACGCAAAAACCACGGGCCGTTATCCCGTGCTCTACCTGCTGCACGGCTCCAACGACACCGCCGCCGGCTGGACCATGGCCGGCAACGCCAACTTCGTGCTCGACAACCTGCTGGCCGGCGGGAAGACTCTCCCCATGATCGTGGTGATGCCGTTCGGCCACGCCACGCCGTTCGGCGTTCCGGCGGCTCAGGGAGCAGTCGCCAATGACGCCCTGTTCGAAGACTATCTGCTGCAGGATGTGATCCCCACGGTGGAAGCGCGCTACCGGGTATCGCCGGGACGCGAGAACCGCGCCATTGCGGGGCTTTCCATGGGCGGCGGCCAGTCGCTGCGCATCGGCCTGGGACACCTGGACCTGTTCAGCGCCGTCGCCTCGTTTTCAGGCGCGGTTCCCGCCGATTTTGAAACGCGCTTCGCAGGCCTGCTGAAGGATTCAAAAGGGACCAACGAGAAGATTAAGACCTTGTGGATCGGCTGCGGGCAGCAGGATTCGCTGTTCGGCCGCTCTAAGAGCCTGGCGGACTTGCTGGCGAAATATCAAGTGAGACACATCTTCTATCCCACCGACGGCGTCCATAACTACACCGTGTGGCGGAAGTATCTGGCGGAATATGCGCCGCTGTTGTTCCGTTAGCCGACTGCGAGAATCGTCATGCCAGGGAAGGGAATTGACTGAAGAGGACTAGACTTGGCGCACGGAACGTGTTCGTCTAGGATGGAGTGACGAAAGAGTCTCCGTCGACAAATCCCGGGCCGGTTCGCCTTGCGGTTCAATATGAACAAGGACCAAACCGTCCAAGTGGGGGAGTGAGATTGCCAGTGAGCCAGTCATTCACGTTCATCGACGTTGCCGGGAATCGCGCGCAGTATTCTGTGTCCGATATGGGCCGCCAAAGCGACTTCCGTTGGTCCACCGATTACGGCGATCACGGTTTTGCCCCGTCGTTCGAAGACGCTCAGTATCGGGCAAGGACGATGTTAAAAGTCAGCATGGCGGCAGACCGCCGATCCGACGAAGCCACAAAAGACGGTAAGTCTCCACGGCGCTGGCGATTGCAGTTACACTGAACTGCCCCTCGGGCGTTTAGCCGTTTGGATTTCGGAGTCAGTCGCAATTGGCAGGAGGAAGCGCCTGCGCACCAACGTGGGGCGCGTTCGTCTGTCAGCCCAGCGATCTCGGCGATTGTTCCCCAGATCGGGTCAAGCACCTTGCCCCTCGTGGACCTTGCCGTTTCCAGCGCCGTATGCCGTCGCGGTAGAGCTATCCGCCGCATCCCAGCCGCAAGCTTAGGCTCCTCCTCGAAACACGACGCCCGCCCCAGTTCGAAGTCGCCTCGTGAAATTCTATCGCACGTGCTGAGCATTCGTGAGGAATACCTCTTCTCTTCCCTGTCAGGGGATCGGAATCTGAGGCGCCGGCCTCTCCCCGCATCTCCCGGATCGCCACAAAGCGGTGTTTTCCGGTGCTGCCGGGTGTTGCCGCGGCGCGCGGCCACAGGGTAAAATTATGCGATGAACTCGTGTTCTTATATCCGCGCCGTTATCCGGACATCGGTTTGCGTGGCCGCCTCGCTGGCCGCGCCAGTCTCTTTCGGAGCGGCAGCCGACCGGCAGCAGGCTCAAGCGCAGTTGCTCGATCACGCTGAATTTCTTTGCGCGAATTGCCTCTTCGGAGCGAGCGACTATTTTTACTGCTTCGCGGCGGACAATAAGATCCTGATCGGCTATCAAAGGACGCGGGTTTTGAACTGGCAGGACGAAACGAAGAATTATCTGACCGGGGTCCACGGCGGATGGGCGGCCTGGACCGCGCCCGGCCAGACCGTGCCGATCAGCTATGACGACAAGCACATCTGGGTCAGTCGAGCGGAGGTTAAACAAGTAAGGCGGGGTCTCCGGGCGAATGTGAAGGCGATGGCTAGATGGGTGATTCGAGCGGACAGTAAGCAGGTGAGGCTCACCCGGAGCCCGTTGCGGGATATCTTCGCCAACAATGACCGATGCCGGGACGCTGGGGCGCAGGCCCATTAACCGGCGTTCCCAATTCGCTGGCGCTAATACCTTCGACTAGTGCGCCTGCCGAGTGATTTTGTGCTCTTCCTGGAAACCACTCGCGATGGAACCGAATCTACTCGGGGCGGCCCGCCCAGTTCTCTCGCCTCCTTGGGTGGCTTGGCGGGCGCAGATGAAAATCGGCGAACGGTCTGGCGCGCAGCCCACCGCAGGGTCGACCGCACGCGCCAAACTCTGCGTGACCCGCGGCAGCCGCCGGGCTGCGGAAGTTTTGAACATAGCCCTAAAGATCCTCGGCTGATCGAACCGGATCCACCGCCCTCCTTAGGCAAGAAAACCGCTCTTTAGCGGCCATAGTCAAAGCCGGCCCCATGTTTGCAAGGGGTTACCGGCCCAAAACGCAAACATGCGCCAGGACGGCAACGGTGATAAAATCAAACTCGACCGGGAGCGGAGGTGTTACCTTGAGGCTCTCGACTCCGCCATAATTAAGGTGATTTGCCCGCTTTTCGATAGGCGTTTGAATGACGACAAACACAAAAACCCCTGACTCGCTCCCGGAAGTGCATCCGCCCGGGCAACATCCACCAACGCCTCCCAGCTCCGGAAAACCAAAGAAACGCGGACTGATCTGGGTTGTTTTCCTGCTGATCATCGGGGGTGTCGCGGGGTATGCGGTCTGGCGTGCCGGCCAGCCGTCCACGACCCCTAAAGGCCAGGGCGGCGGCGGGGGAGGCTTTGGCGGTGGCGGTGGTGGCCGAGGCGCGGTTCTGGGCCCGGTGCCGGTAGTAGTGACGAAGGTCGCACGCTCCAGCATCCCGGTCTACCTGAACGGGCTGGGTAACGTAAGTCCTTACTACACGGTTACGGTCAAGTCGCGGGTTGACGGCCAGTTGATGAAACTAGACTTCAACGAAGGCGATTTGGTCAAGGCTGGGCAGGTCCTGTGCGAAATAGACCCGCGGCCTTACCAGGTTCAGCTCGATATCGCTCAAGCTACGCTGGCGCACGACCAGGCTTTGCTCGACAACGCCAAGGTCGACCAAGAGCGTTACAAGCAATTGGTGAAGACGGACGCAATTCCGAGTCAGCAATTGGATACGCAGAACGCGCTGGTCGCGCAGTACGAGGGCACCATCAAGCAGGATAACGCCAACATCGAAAACGCCAAGCTGCAATTGGTTTATGCCAAAGTCACTGCTCCGATCACGGGTGTTGTCGGTCTGCGCCTGGTGGATCCCGGCAACATCGTCCACGCCGCCGACGCCAACGGCATGATCACTATCACCCAGCTCCAGCCGATAGCCGTGCTGTTTACCATCCCCGAGGACAGCCTTCCGGAGGTCACGCAAAAGCTGCGGGCAGGCGCGCATCTGCCGGCGGACGCGTATAACCGCGACAATTCCAAAAAGCTGGCATCCGGCATGCTGGTGACCCTCGATAACCAGATCGACAATACCACGGGCACTTCGAAGCTGAAGGCGGTTTTCGACAACACGGACAACGCGCTATTTCCTCAGCAATTCGTCAACATACGCCTGCTGGTGGATACGCTCACCAATCAACTGGTCGTCCCCAATGTGGCCGTGCAGAATGGCCAGCAGGGCACGTTCGTCTATGTGGTGGATGAGAATTCCATAGTGCACCTGAAGCCGGTTCGGGTGGGAATAACTACCCAGACTTCAGCCGACATTCTCAGCGGCATCGCGGATGGGGACCGGGTAGTGGTGGATGGCACCGACAGGCTGATTGAAGGCGCCGCGGTCAGAGTACGGAAAGCCGGCGAGTTGGACAACCCGCCGGGCTTTGACCCCGGCGCCGGCGGACGGGGCGGCCGTGGCAAGAAGGGCGGCGGCAGGAAAGGAGGCGGCAAAAAGGGCCAGGGCGGAGGCGCTCCGCAGTGAGTCCCTCCCGGATCTTCATCCTGAGGCCGGTAGCGACAACGCTGATGATGGCTGGCGTGGTGCTGGTCGGAGTCACTGCTTTCCGCCAACTGCCGGTTTCGGCGCTGCCCCAGGTAGATTACCCGACCATGCAAGTCCAGACGTTTTACCCGGGCGCGAGCCCCGAGGTAGTAACGTCTTCGATTACCGCGCCGCTCGAGAAGCAGTTCGGCCAGGTGCCCGGACTGACGCAGATGACGTCGATCAGTTCTTTCAGCAGCTCGCTGATCACGCTGCAGTTTTCGCTCGATCTCAATATTGACATAGCTGAGCAGGAGGTGCAGGCCGCTATCAATGCAGCCACCAGTTTTCTCCCCACGAATCTTCCGGTTCCTCCCATTTACAGCAAGACGAATCCCGCCGACGCGCCGATTCTGACGCTGGCCATTACGTCCGATACGGTGCCGCTGCCGAAAGTCGAAGAGTTGGCTGAAACGCGCATGGCACAGAGAATTTCCCAGCTCAAAGGCGTGGGGCTGGTGAGCATCAGCGGAGGGCAGCGTCCGGCCGTCCGGGTGCAGGCGAATCCCACGGCGCTCGCATCCTATGGACTGAGTCTCGAGGCTCTGCGAACGGCGCTTGGCAGCGCCAACGTGAACCAGGCCAAAGGCAGTTTCGATGGGCCGGATCAGGCCTGGACGATTAACGACAACGACCAGCTTCAGGCCGGCGCTCAGTACGGGCCGATCATCCTTGCGTACCGCAATGGGGCGCCGGTGCGCATCAGAGATGTCGCCACCGTCATCGACGGCGCGGAAAACACCAAGCTCGCCGCCTGGGTGAACGCCGACCGGGCCATCGTTCTGAATATTCAGCGGCAGCCCGGGACCAACATCATCAGCGTCGTCGATACGGTTCAGGGGCTCCTTCCTCAAATCGAAGCGTCTCTGCCCGAGGGCATCCACGTACAGGTGATCAGCGACCGCACCACCACCATCCGGGCATCGGTGAAGGACGTCGAGTTCGAGCTGATGCTCACCACCGTCCTGGTGGTGATGGTCATCTTTGTTTTCCTGCGCAGCGCTTCGGCCACCATCATTCCGGGCATCGCCGTGCCTCTGTCGCTGGTCGGCACGTTCGCCGTCATGTACATGCTGGGGTACAGCCTGGATAATCTTTCGCTGATGGCGCTCACGATTTCGACCGGTTTTGTAGTGGATGACGCGATCGTGATGATCGAAAACATCTCGCGCTATATCGAGATGGGCGAATCCCCGATGCAAGCCGCGCTCAAGGGATCGGCGGAGATCGGCTTCACCATCGTGTCGTTGACCGTCTCGCTGATCGCCGTGCTGATTCCTCTGCTGTTCATGGCGGATATTGTGGGCCGCCTGTTCCGCGAATTTGCGGTGACGCTTGCGGTCACGATCATATTTTCGGCGTTCGTCTCCCTGACGCTGACGCCCATGATGGCGGCTCGAATTCTGAAGCACCATCCGGAATCCGGCCAGGGCGCGTTGTACCGCTGGTCGGAGTGGTGTTTCGTAAAGACTATTGAAGGGTACGGCGCGATGGTTCGGGTGGTGCTGCGTCATCAGCCGCTGACGCTGCTGGTAGCCGTGGGCACGCTGGCCCTCACGATTTACCTCTACGACATCGTCCCGAAGGGGTTCTTTCCGGTGCAGGATACCGGCGCCATCCTCGGCATTTCGCAGGCGCCCGAGACGGTGTCGTTTACCGCCATGTCCAAGCTGCAGCAGGAACTGGTCCAGGTGATCCGGCAGGATCCGGCGGTTGAGAATCTCACCTCGTTCATCGGCGCCGATGGCGTGAACACCACCATGAATAGCGGCCGTATCCAGATCACGCTGAAGCCGCTCGAACAGCGCGCCGATGTTTCCGCCGTGGATGTCATCCGGCGGCTGGAGCCGAAGCTGCAACAGGTGGCAGGCATCGAGCTTTTTATGCAGCCCGTACAGGACCTGACCGTGGAAGACCGGATCAGCCGGACTCAATACCAGTACTCGCTGGATGCGCCCGACAAGGCGCTGCTCGATCTGTGGGTTCCGCGCCTTGTGGACCGGATGAAACAGCTGCCCGAGCTGCGGGACGTGGCGAGCGATCAGCAGAACAACGGGCTCGGAGTGCTGGTCAATATCGATCGCGACACGGCGGGCAGGCTTGGAATCACACCGCAGAACATCGACGACGCGCTGTACGATTCCTTCGGCCAGAGGCAGGTATCGACGATTTATACGCAGACCAATCAGTTCCATGTGATTCTCGAAGTGGCGCCCCACTATCAGCAGGATAAGGCGGCCCTGGGAGACATGTATGTGCCCATCGGATCGGCTTCGGCCAATCTGGCATCGACTATCGCACTGGCGGGGACCAACAGCGCTCTCACGGGCGCGGCGGCGCTCGCGCCATCTCCGCTCGCGGCGTTTGTGAGAGCGTCTCTGGTTCCGTCCCCCATTACGATCAACCACCAGAGCCAGTTCCCCGTGGTTACGCTTTCATTTAATCTGGCCCCCGGAGCGTCGCTGGGCGCGGCGGTTGAGCATATCAAGCGGGTTACTCAGGAGCTGGGCATGCCGGCTAGCATCGAACCCAGTTTCCAGGGAACGGCCCACGCGTTTGAATCGTCGCTCGCCAACGAGTCGATCCTGATCCTTGCGGCCATCGTCACGGTGTACCTGGTTCTGGGCGTGCTATATGAGAGCTTTATCCACCCCATCACCATTCTTTCCACGCTGCCATCGGCCGGAGTGGGCGCGGTTCTGGCCCTGATTCTGTTTAAGCAGGATCTGGATGTGATTGCGCTGATCGGCATCATTCTTCTGATCGGCATCGTGAAGAAGANNTGATGACCACCATGGCCGCGTTGCTCGGCGCCGTTCCGCTCGCCTTCGGCAGCGGCGTAGGTTCCGAGTTGCGGAAACCGCTCGGCATCTGCATCATCGGCGGACTGCTGGTCAGCCAGGTGCTGACCCTTTTCACGACGCCGGTTATCTACTTGTTTTTCGGACGGCTCGCCGCCTGGGTCGCCCGCGTCCGTGGTTCCGACGGAAGAAGCCCCGACAAGAGTGAAGAACCCGTTGCCGAGCCCATATTGACTTAAGACTGGCGCATATGAGCATTTCCACGCCCTTCATTCTGAGACCGGTTGCCACCACGCTGCTGCTGGTGGCGCTGACGCTGGCGGGCGGGATCGCCTATACGCTATTGCCGGTCTCGGCATTGCCTGAGGTTGACTTCCCAACCATCTCGGTCAGCGCCAGCCTGCCGGGCGCCAGTCCCGATGTGATGGCGGCGTCCGTCGCGACTCCACTCGAGAAACAGTTCACGCGCATCGCGGGCGTCACGGAGATGACATCCAGAAGCTCGGTTGGATCCGCAAATATAACGCTCCAATTCGATCTGAGCCGCGACATCAATGGGGCGGCGCGCGAAGTGCAGGCGGCCATTAACTCGTCGGCGGGGTTTCTGCCCGCGAATCTTCCCTCCCTCCCCAGATACCGGAAAATCAATCCGGCCGACCAGCCCATTCTGCTGATGACGCTCGAGTCGGATGTGGTGCCGAGGCCGCAGTTGTACGATATCGCCTCCTCGGTGTTCGCGCAGAAGCTGGCGCAAGTCAAGGGCGTCGGCCAGGTTTCGGTGGGTGGAAGCTCGCTTCCCGCGGTTCGCGTCGAAGTGAATCCGCAGCCGCTCTCCCGCTACAACGTGGGTCTCGATCAGATCGGCACGTTCCTGCAAAGCGCTAATGCGAATAAACCGAAAGGCTCGCTTGCGAACGCCAATCAGGAGATTCCGCTTTATGCCAGCGACCAGCTTTTCCTGGCGAAAGAATATAAGGATCTGGTGGTTGTCTATCGGAACGGCGCCCCCGTCCGCCTGTCGGACCTCGGCCGCGTCATCGATGCGAATGAGGATGTCCGGAACTTCGGCATGGTGAACGGCAATCCCATGGTTCAGATCCAGATCAACCGCCAGCCGAATGCCAATATCGTCGATACGGTCGCGCGGATTAAGGCTTTAATGCCGCAGTTTCAGGCTCAGCTCCCGCCCACAGTCCGTTTCCGGATCGCCAGCGACCGCACCATCACCACCCGGGATTCGCTGCGGGATGCGCAGCGCAATGTGATCGTTTCCATCGGGCTGGTGGTTTTGGTTGTGTTCGTCTTCCTTCGTAGCGGCTGGTCGACTTTTATTCCGAGCATATCGGTGCCGGTATCCATCATCGCCACGTTCGGCGCGATGTATCTGATTGGGTACACCCTCGACAATCTTTCGCTGATGGCGCTGACCATTGCGACGGGATTCGTGGTCGACGATGCGATCGTCGTGATCGAAAACATTACGCGCCACATTGAAAATGGCATGAAGCCCATGCAGGCCGCCCTCAAAGGCGCGGAAGAGATTGGCTTCACCGTTTTGTCGATGAGCATCTCGCTGATTGCCGTCTTCATTCCCATCCTGATGATGAGCGGCGTGGTGGGGCGCCTGTTCCGTGAATTCGCGGTGGTTCTTTCGGTCGCCATTGCAATCTCGATGGTTGTCTCCCTGACGGTTGTTCCTATGATGTGCGCGTGGCTCCTCAAGGAAGACCGCGGCCACGGATACGTCTATAACGTGACCGAAAAATTCTATCAGTGGGTCATCTCTACTTACGCGTCGGCGCTAAACGTGGTGCTGGATCATCCTGCGTCGATCCTGCTCACTCTCATAGTTACGATGGGCGTTAACGTCTACCTTTACGACAAGGTCCCGAAAGGATTTTTTCCGCAGCAGGATACCGGGCGTCTGCAAGGCGCCGTTCAGGGCGAACAGCACATCTCTTATCAGGCGCTGCTCGAGAAGTCGAAATGGTTCGAGGAGAAGGTCCGGGTGGACCCGGATGTCGAAGCAGTCACCATGGTCGTCGGCTCCAGCGGGGGCGGGTTCGGCGGCGCCAACTCCGCCATGATCAACGTTCAGCTCAAACCGGTGGGGGTTCGCAAGGCCACCTCGGACCAGGTGATCGCCCGTCTGCGCCGCCAGACCTCGGGCGTGCCTGGGGCCACCATGTTCCTGCAGAACTCCCAGGACGTGCGCATCGGCGGCCGGCAAAGCAACGCGCAGTATCAGTACACGCTGCAGGGACCCACATTCGACTTGCTGGCGGTATGGGGGCCGAAAGTTCTGGACCAGCTCTCGACGCTTCCGGAGATTGCGGATGTCAGCTCGGACCAGCAGAATTCCGGCTTGTCTTCCAATGTGGTCATCGACCGCGATACCGCGTCGCGCCTCGGTCTCACGGCGCAGGCGGTGGATTCCGCGCTCTATGACGCTTTTGGCCAGCGCCAGGTCTCGGTAATGTACAAGTCGATTAATCAGTACCACGTTGTTTTGGCCCTGCAGCAGCAATGGTGGGAAAGCCCGGACTTCCTCAATACGATCTACGTACAAACGCCCAAAGGCACCGACGTTCCTTTGTCGACTTTCACGCACTTCACGCAAGGGCTCACGCCCATTTCGCTGCCGCACCAGGGGCAGTTCCCGGCAACCACGCTTTCGTTCAACCTCGCGGAAAATGTCCCGCTGAGCGACGCCGTGACCGCGATCAACCGGGCGGAAGTAGAGATGGGCCTGCCGGCTAACATCACCGGCAAGTTCGCGGGTACGGCGCGGGCGTATCAGGAAGCGCTCGAGAACCAGCCCCTCCTCATCGCGACGGCCCTGATCGCCGTTTACATCGTGCTGGGGATTTTGTACGAGAGCCTGGTCCACCCGCTGACCATCATCTCGACGCTGCCCTCGGCCGGCGTGGGAGCGCTGGTGGCCATGGTGCTGTTCAAGAGCAACCTCGATCTGATAGCCATGATCGGAATTATCCTGCTGATTGGGATCGTGAAGAAGAACGCGATCATGATGATCGATTTCGCGCTGGCGGCCGAGCGGAACGAAGGCATGAATTCGCGGGATGCAATCTACCAGGCCTGTCTGCTGAGGTTCCGGCCTATCATGATGACCACCATGTGCGCGCTGCTGGGTGGAATGCCGATGGCCCTCGGCTGGGGCGCCGGAGCGGAGTTGCGGAAGCCTCTCGGAATTTCTATTGTAGGCGGCCTGGTGGTCAGCCAGATGTTGACTTTGTTCACCACGCCCGTGATTTATCTCTATTTCGACCGGCTTCGCAAGCGTTTTCACTGGCGGAAGCCGAGTTACCGGAACCGTCCCGATTTTCTCGTTCCCGGCGGGGCCGCGGAGAGCGGTGACTGATGACGCGATTTTGGAAAATTCCGGTTCTTGCCTCTCTCTTCTGGTCGGGTTGCAGGATCGGCCCGCAATACCAGCGGCCCGCGGCGCCGCCGGCGCCGGTGGCCTTCAAAGAGATGGCTGGCAACGACCAGTGGAAGATGGCGACTCCCAGCGATGGCCTGCTCAAGGGCAAGTGGTGGGAGATTTTTGGCGATCCGGAACTGAACCGGCTGGAAGAGTTAGTCAACGTCAATAACCAGAACGTAAAGCAGGCGGAAGCACAGTTCCGGCAGGCGCGGACAACGGTTCTCGCCAATCGCGCAAACTACTACCCCACTATCGGATCTTCCCCGGCGATCACGCAAAGCTACATTGAAAAAAAATCCAGCACGAGTTTTTCATTACCCATAGCCGCGACCTGGGAGCCGGACCTATGGGGCCGGGTTCGTTTGTCGGTAGAGAATGCGGTGAGCAACGCGCAGGTGAGCGCGGCCGATCTCGAAAATATCCGGCTAAGCCAGCAGGCGCTGCTGGCGACCGATTACTTTTTGCTGGCGGCGGAGGACATGCAGATCCAGGTGCTAAAGGATACCATCGTCGCCTACGAGAAGAACCTGCAGCTCACCATCAACCGCTACAACGGCGGAGTCGCGTCGAAGTCCGATATTACCCTGGCGCAAACCCAGCTTTCGGGCGCGAAGGCCCAGAGCACGGATCTGCACATCGCGCGAGCGCAGGACGAGCACGCGATAGCCATGCTGACCGGTCAGTTGCCGGCATCACTGGAGATTGGCGTCAGCCAGATCGCCGGCCCGCCTCCGCCCATTCCGATGGGTGTTCCCTCGCAGCTTCTCGAGCGGCGCCCAGACATCGCGGCGAATGAGCGCCAGGTGGCCGCCGCCAACGCCAGCGTCGGTATTGCCGAGACCGCTTACTATCCCACGTTGACGCTTTCCGCAACCCCCGGTCTTCTTGCAAACAATCTGCCGAATCTGTTTACCTTCGCGAGCCGCAGTTTTTCCACGGGCCCCTCGCTATCTCAGACGCTGTTCGATTTTGGCCGCCGCGGAGCCGCGTGGGAGGGCGCCAAAGCGTCATACGACGCAACCGTTGCCGCGTACCGGCAGACTGTTCTCGCCGCCTTTCAGGAAGTGGAGGACGATCTTGCGAATTTGCGCTACCTTGCGGAAGAGGCGGTGCAGGAGCAGGAAGCCGTGGTAGCCTCCCAACAGGCGCTGAGTCTCGAGATGGACCGGTATCGGGCGGGAACCGATTCCTATTTGAACGTCATCACCACCCAGACCATCGCACTAGGCGACCAGCAGACCGCCATCACTATTCTGCAGCGGCGCATGAGTGCGGCAGTGGATCTGGTAAAGGCCCTCGGCGGCGGTTGGGACGCCTCCACTTTACCGTCGGCCAATGTTCTTCGCACGGCCGCGCTGGCAGATCCGAAGAGCACGCAAAACGTAGCTCAGCCGGTCAACAAATAGGCAGGTACGGCAGACGTGCCGCCCGCGGCGCGTGGACGCAGGCCGAGCCGGACACGGATCGATGTCCTCTGGGCAAACGGTAAGGGCTGTTGCGCGGAAGGGTTCTCCAGCAGACACCAGCCCACGGAAAACTTTCGCCGGCCACCCAAACCCTATGGCACGATCCAACTTCCCATGTTCTGCCATCCGCTGTTGGCGCTCGACCCCGCCGCGTACATGTAGATGCTGTTCGTTCCGGCATACGCCGCCGTGAAGGTCACCGGCAGGTTCAAGGTCAGATCCGTCCCCGAAGGCGTGACGCTCGCCGCGCCTGCATTGACCGAGCACTGACTGCCGCTCAGCGTCACCGCCGCCCCTAGCGCCGCCGGCGTAGACCAAGCCGTGCCGGCGTCGTTGAGCAGGGATAACTGGTTCGTGGACCTGGTGTNNTCCCGACCCGCTGTTCGGCGTCGCTGACACCGCGGTCGGCGCTGGGCCGGTGGCAGGCACGGTCCAACTTCCCATGTTCCGCCATCCGCTGTTGGCGCTCGGCCCCGCCGCGTACATGTAAGTGCTCTTCGCCCCGGCATACGCCGCCATGAACGTCACCGGCAGGTTCACCGTCAGACTCGTCCCAGAAGCCGTGACGCTCGCCGCGCCTGCATTGACCGAGCACTGACTGCCGCTCAGCGTCACCGCCGCCCCTGGCGCCGCCGGCGTAGACCAGGCCGTGCCGGCGTCGTTAAGCAGGGACAACTGGTTCGTGG
>PLDF01000030.1 GCA_003135055.1 Bryobacterales bacterium
GCAGGACGTAGAGAACCGTGCGCACGAAGTCGACGTAGAAGTTGCCGAGGCTTGAGCTGCTGCGGTTGGCGATGCCGCGGATCAGCGCGATCGCGACGACGATGCCGACCGTCGCCGAGGCGAAGTTCTGGACGGTCAGCCCGACCATCTGGCTGANNAGTTGGTGTTGGTCAGGAACGACGAGGTGGTGTTGAACGTCACATCCCATGGCGCGGAGTGGAACTCGACCCCGCCGAAGCTGTTCCACGGCTGGATCGACTGCGTGCGCAGGACGAGGTAGAGGATCAGCCAGCCGGCAAGCGAGAAGATGATCAGGCTCTTCGCGTAGGACTTCCAGTTCTGCTCGCGCGACTGGTCGATGCCCATCAGGCGGTAGATCAAGCGCTCGGGAAGGCCGAGCACTGGGGACAGGAAAACGCGCTTGCCCGTGTAGACCTTCGCCATGTAGCCGCCGAGCAGCGGCGCGATCGCGATCAGCACCGCGCAGAAGACGAGGATCTGCAGCCAGCCGTTGACCGTCACGCTGGTCTCCTAGAACTTCTCGCCGCGCAGCAGCGCATAGAGCAGGTAGGCACAGATCAGAACGGAGACGACGAGCCCGAAGAAGTCGGCGCCGCTCATGTGGAAGATAAATGCGCCGAGCGGCGTCATATGCGATCGATCCCCTCGACGATCAGGAAGAGGACCGCGAAGGCCACGATGCCGAGTACTACCGCGAGCAAGTCGTACACGCCATCGAGGGTAGGTCCGCGAACATCAAGGCCGCATCAAGATGTCGGGGTGGGGTGTGGAGATTTCGTCAAGGGCGACGTCGGCCGCAGCCCTGCGCCATGCGATTTCGCGCAACGTCGCGTCTCGGCAAGGCGCGAACGTGGCCGCGGCCGCGCCCGCTAGCCTGGTCGTAGTGAGACGAGCTACCGCCTATGCGCTGAGCTTCGTCTGTGGGCTGGTCGGCTTCGTGCTTCTGACGGCCGACCCGAGCGGGGGCTTGGTCATCGTTGGCGTCGTCCTGCTGGTGGTTGCGCTGGTGGCGGCGATCGCGTTCACCTTGCGCGTCGGCCGGCGCAGTCAGCCTGACCGCGAGCGCGAGGCGCGCGCACGCGAGGCGTTCGATCGGACCGGCGAGTGGCCGAGCGAGTAGGCGTCGCGGATCATCGGCCCGCCTTGATTGCCTGGGCCGCTGCGGCGAGCGCTGCGACTGCGGGTCGGGACACGTAGCCGAGCTCGCGTCTGGCGAGAGCGTCATCGAAGGTCATCGGCCAGCGCGCGACGCGGATCTCGTCGAGGTTCAGCAGTGTGGGCTCGCGATGCGCGAGGCGCCGCCCCACGGATCCTCAGCCAGTCCGGAGGTAGTCAGGGGCTTGGCTTCGCAATCCCGAGCAGCGTCGTCCAGTTTGTGTATCAACAGCTTCGCCAGTATGGCCACGTTCACCGCATGGTTATCGGCGCCGAATTGCAGGATATTGCTTCGGACCTCGCGCAAGGCCTCGACCTGGGTCAACAGGCGGGGGTTATCGTCTCCGATGTCCGTCCGGGCGGATCGGCAGACCAGGCCGGCCTTCAGGTTCAGGATATCCTGCAGAGCTTAGATGGACAATCCATAGGCAGCACGCCTCAAGCGGAAATGATCATAGCGACGCGTTCGAGAGACACAGTGTTGGAGACAGTAGTCCTTCGCGGCACACAGAAAATAACGCTCGACATCCCAGTTGTTGAAGATAAGAACAGCTTAGATCAACTGGTTGACCTCTCGGATCCTGCAAAATCGCTTGTTGCGAAGCTCGGCATTTTCGGTGTCGAAATTACGGATAGCCTGTCGGCTGCATTGCCTGACCTGCGACGACCTTCCGGCATCATCGTGGCAGCGCTGGCTGCGGACACTCTGGGTGCGGAAACCGATTTGCAGCAGGCGGATGTCATACACGCTCTGAATGGAAAACTCATCGAGATACTCGATAACCTGCGCGCAGCCCTCAAAGAGATTCTACCAGGCGCTCCTGGAGTTTTGCAGATCGAGCGGGATAGCAAGCTGATGTATATAACCTTTGAGATGGATTAATAGCGTTCGGGTGCAAGCACGGAATCTTATTAGCAGTCGCAAGCAATCTGCCAAAAAGGCGTCGAGTCAGTGAGAGCCATAAAAAGCACGTTGGGGTTGAACTCGAAAATAGTCATCATTTCCGACATTCACGGAAATTTCGATGCGCTATCCCATTTGCCCGAGGACTACGACGAACTCTGGGTTTTGGGCGACCTAGTCAATTATGGCCCGCAGCCCGCAGAAGTGATCAGTTTCATCCGAAAGCGGACGACGCGTGTCGTCAGAGGCAATCATGATCATTGCGTCGGGTTTGGTGAAGACCTTCGCTGTGCAGCGGGCTTTCGCGAGATGGCTGAGGCCACCCGGCGATACACCGAATCGGTCTTGAGCGAAGAGGACAGAAGCTATCTGCGTAACTTACCTCTCTATGTTGATGTGTGCATCGGAAATATCCGTTGCAGGCTCTGTCATGCGCTGCCCTCGGATCCACCATTTACGTATTACCCGTCTCAGCTCGAACAGTGGGAGAAAGAATGCAGATGCGCGGGAGCAAATATCCTGCTGGTCGGACACGGACACGTTCCTTTTGGCTGCTGGGTCGGTAGCACTCTGTTGGCAAACCCCGGTAGCCTCGGCCAGCCGAAATCGGGTGAACCAGTGGCTTCGTATGCGGTGCTGAAGGACGGGAAGCTGAGTTTTCGTTCATTTCACTACCCCGTGAACCTCACGGCCGGAAAAGTTCGCGCAATGCCGGTTCCTGCTCCAATCAGGAGTGAGTTGATTACGGTCTTGCGCACCGGTTCGGTTCCGCAAGGAAGTAGCCAAGATGTCTTTGTCGGGACTCGGCGACTAATGGTAAGCGGCTAAGTGCCGTCAAAAGATATCGACGGAAGAAATGTGATCCTTTTGCATCTCCTTTTTACGCGTGTTCCTACTATTGGCTCTCTTTATAGCAGAGGCAGCACGTCTACAGTGAGGGGGCAATCTTCTAGTTATACTATCAAGGTACAGAAGAGCCCCGATTCACAGCGCTTTTGTCAGAACAAGACGTGGCTGCCCACGTCGGAGGTTTAATGACGGTCGGTCGCTACCGGTCGATTCACAAATCGGTGCAACGAAGCAGTCTGCTTATCGTTGAACGAGTCCTCAAATTCTATTGCAGAAACGGACGCGACG
>PLDF01000069.1 GCA_003135055.1 Bryobacterales bacterium
ACCAGGCATATGCTCCAGACGCCGGAGCTGACGGAGCGGGCCGTGTTCTATCCGTTGGGATTTCCGGCGGAGGTCCGAACCAATTCGCAGATGATCCTCGAGCAGTTCGCATTGCTTTGGTCGATGTTTGAAAAGAGATTCGATACGAAGACAATCGTGGCCGAGGTTCAGGTGGTTGAAACCGAGTCGACGGAATGCCCGCCGGCGCCGGTCTATCACTATATGCCGCCGGCGCTGACGGCGGTTGCCGATGCGAACAATTTTTGCTTCGCCGATTTTTCGCAGGGCCGGACGCGGATCGTGGTTTCGACGGCCGCTCTGCGGTATCCGCTCTATCTGCGGCAGTTTTTTCTGGAATGCGCCGCGGGCGGGCACATTGCCACCAACTATGTGACGCCCGTGCACGCCGGCTGCGTTGTGCTCGAGGAACGGGGAGTCCTGCTATGCGGTGACTCGGGCGCGGGAAAGTCGTCGCTGTCGTACGCGTGCGCGCGCGCCGGTTGGAGCTATGTGTCCGACGATGCCAGCTACCTGCTGAACGGAGGGAGCAAACGCATCGTCATCGGCGATTGCCACAAGGTGCGGCTTCGGCCCTCGGCGGCGGAACTGTTTCCGGAGATCGGCCGAATGGAGATCACACCGCGAGCGGAGGGCAAGCCGTCGATTGAAGTGCCCACCGCGACCATGGCTCACGTGACCCGCAGAGAAAGCGCGCATGTGGACTACGTGGTGTTCCTGAACCGGAACGCCGCCGGGGCCCCGCAGCTTGTTCCGTATCGCCGGGACGTGGCGCGGCACTACATGCGCCAGGTGCTGTTTGGCTGGCCGGAATCGCTGGCGGCGCAACACCAGGCGATCGATCGCATGCTGGCGGCCGAGGTCTTCGAGATGCGCTATCACTGCATGGACTGGGCGGTCGACCGTCTCCAGCAACTGGTGCGCGAGGGCCGCTGATGGAGTTATTGCTGGAGGATAAAACAGGCGACTCGGCAGGGCCTGCGTTCTGGAGAAATCCCGCTCGGTGGTTTCGCGAAAAGAATTTGGGTCGGGGATTCTGGTTTTTCTTCACCGCGGCGTTTTTCTTCGATGCAGGCTTTTCGGTCTACTTTTTTCTCTTCAATCTGTACCTGCTGGATTTCCATTTCAACGAAAAGGCCATCGGTCTGGTGAACGGCGCGCTGACGCTGGGTGCGCTGGTGGGCACGCTGCCCGTGGGAGCGCTGGGGCGCAGGATCGGACTGCGGCCTGTCCTGCTCTTTTGTTTTGTGGCCGCGCCTCTGGTAGGCGTGGCCCGCGCTTTCTGGATGTGGGAACCCGCGCAGATCGGTCTCGCGTTTCTGGCCGGGATGACGATGTGCACGTGGACGGTGAGTTTTCTACCGGCAGTTGCGAGCCTGACGACGGAGAAAAACCGAACGTCGGCCATCAGCCTCATTTTCTCCGTTGGCGTGGGCACGAGCGCGCTGGGCGGCGCCGTCTCCGGTTACCTGCCGCAATGGCTGCGCATGGCCGGGTTCTCGATGCAGTCGGCGGAAGTCAAACGGCTGATCCTTTTGGCGTCGTGCGCGATTGCCGCAGTCGGGATGCTTGCACTGCTGCGGTTGCGCCTGCCGCAGCGATCGGACGATGGGGAGAATTCCGTCTCCGCGTGGAGGGGCGCAGCGTGGTTACGCGGCTTCAGGCTGAACGCGTTTCTGTGGCGATTCCTGCCGTGCATGGCGCTGTGGTCGGCGGTGCTGGCGGCGTTCACTCCCTTCGCCAACGTGTATTTGTCGCGCGATCTTCATCTTCCGCTCGCGCGCATCGGACTGATCTTCTCCCTGGCGCAGGTGTTGCAGGTGACCGCGGGCCTGTTTCTGCCCCTGGTGGTCCGCGCTGTGGGGCTGATCAATGGCATTGTGGCCACGCAGCTGGCTACAGCTCTGAGTTTGGCCTTGCTGGCAGCGGCTCACCATGAAGGACTGGCTATTGTTCTCTACCTGAGCTTTTCCGCCGCGCAATGGATGAGCTCGCCCGCCCTCTACAACCTGCTCATGAACGAGACCCCGGAAGGCGAGCGCAGCCCAGCCTCGGCGATGACCATGTTCTCCAATGCGCTGGTGGGTTCGGTAGCGACGGCCGGCGCGGGAATGCTGCTGGCGCGGTTCGGCTATGCGCCGGTGCTGCTGGGCATCGCCGGATTCGCGCTGACCATTGCGGTGCTGTGCAGGATTCTGATGGCGCCGCGGCGCGCGAGCGGAGCTGTGTCGCAAATTGCCACCGGTGCGGTTACGGATTAAGGAAGCGCAGCAGAACCTGCACGTCGTGCTCGCTGAGATTGGCGCGGACCCGCATATGCCGCACGATAGTGCCGGAGATGCGCGGCGAGAAGCTTTCCGGAGCATTGTGGCACCGCGAGCAATTCTGCGCGAATACCCGCTGCCCCTCATCCTCGGTCTGAGCGCCCTTGGGAGATTTGTACTGCTTGACCTGCGGCTGTGATCCCGATGGAGGCGTGGACTGTGTGTAACCGGGACGCGGGGAGATAACTGCGGTGCCGATAGCTGCCAGCATCAGCAGTCCCGGAACGAGATGCTTAACACGAATGGTCATTTTCCTCTCCATGCGGG
>PLDF01000004.1 GCA_003135055.1 Bryobacterales bacterium
CGCCGCAGAAAGTCATGGATGGCAACACATCCGATCAGCCGCCGTTCGTGATCGTGCCACGCACTGACGACCGCGTCAGGTGGGATCAGATCGCCGCGCGCCAAGCCGCCATCGGTCGGGAAATGTCCCACGCGCCAGTGGGAGAAGGAGCGCTTAATTGAGCGGGCGTGTAATGAATCGTGAGAGAGGGCCGGACCACGTAAACGCTGAAGCTGGCTTGGAAGACATCACCTGCCAGGCCCAGATGATGGGCAAGATCGGCACCCTGTCATTTCCGGTGTGCAATGGCGCCCCCGTTCACACGAACACCCGCCGAATCGAAGAAATTGTGCGCTGCCGTAGTCCGGCTTTGCTGTTGTGTGCGGGTTGGTCGGTTCCCAGCACCAAGGACCTGGAGCCCATCAAAACTGTGACGAAGCAGGTGGAGACCGTGGTGCTGCTTGAGGCACCGGACGGCACCGGGGAATCCATCAACTTCCGAGTTTGCGGCGGCGAGCAATTTCCGATGGCAAAACAATGTTTCTCTGAAAGCAAGAACGCCACCGCTGCCAACCTATGCAGCTTGGACGCGGCCCTGCCTAGCCGTTCCTTCAAATTCTTGGATCGGCAAGCCATTCTTCTCGTCTGTGGAGAGATCACCATCATGTGTGGCCGGCCACCGGATGTCGGTTTCCGTCCGGGCGTTCCGGACAATTTGAAGGACAAGGTCCGGGCTCCCGGCGTGATGATCCTCAACCCCACTCACACAAGAATGGGGGAAGCATGGGTGGTTAATGCGTGGCGCAAATACCTGTCCAGCAACGGGAATACGTACGTTAGCGCTTCGAACTGGGATCTTGACCGTCAGCGGAGGCCGAGCCCCACGCTCCACACCGTTTGGCACAACGGTCAGGAACAGGACCCTGTGGACAAGGGCACCTTCGAGAATGAATTTCTCTGTTACCGGGAGTGGGATCTACCAAAGCTGTAGCGTGGAGTGGTGCGGGCCGGTACCGACAGGGCATGAACCGATTCGCAAGAGTTTTGCGCTTCCGCGCGAACCCTTTGAAATCAGGCCCTGCAAGTTCAAGCGGTGCGCCCCACTATATCCGTGAAGGTATTCTGTTCAGGGAGAGCAGCGCGGGCGGATTTGGGCCCGTAACCGGAAAAAGCAAGAACTAGAAGGAAGGGCCGAAATGTGGATTTTTTCGATTCATGGCTTCTACTCGATTGCGTGCGCCAGCAAGCCGGACGGATCGCTCGACCGTGAGAGCGTGATGGTCAGGGCGCGATCTAAAGATCATCTTCGCAACCTGCAAAAGCGGTTCGCTGCGTTGGCGGGCGTGGAAATCGCTACGATGCCTCACCGGGATTATCGCTATCGCCTGATCGTTCCGAAGAGCGTTTGGGTGAAGGTCGTTTCGGAACTGGCCGAAGAGCAGGAATGGAGCAACTTCAAGAATCAGGCCGCCAAGCATCAGGGCAAGGCCGGAGCAGCGTATGCCAGCGCCCTGCATAAGGTGTGGGAAATCATGTACCGCCTGCAAGAATCTGGAGGCCCGGAGAATCGCCGCTAAAGGTCGACGCGAAGGCCATCTACAGGCCCGCCATTGCATCCTTTCGGCCCGACTTGCTTGGTAGAGAAGGGGGAGGCAGGGGGGCGGTTGCTGTATCGGGATGTATCGGGAGGGTTCCCCCGCGCCGCCAAAAGCGGGCGGCGGGTTAGTTCCACTTCGCAGTCGGTTGAATATGACCGGTCCTACTGTCAAATATAAGAACTTTGTTAATCACAACAGGAAGACCTCTATCGTGCAAGTGCACTTCTGTTGGGTCTGTTATAGTGGCACCCCTGTATGTATCAGTGTGAACAATATCCGAGCCGACAAGCGTACACACCAAGGCAATCCTAAGATAATTCTTGGCGGCTGCGGCTTCGGAAGCTATCATTGGAACCTTGATCTTGATGAGCCAAATAAAATCGTTGTAGAGGTCATCGTTAACAAAAAACTCACTTTTGGTCGTAACGCTTAATTCGTAATTCGTTTGATCCCACTTAGTAACGAGTTTGCGAACGCCAAAGGCATTTGAGCCAACATACGAACCTCGGTCAATTAGCTTAGACCTAAGAAGGATACTCCGACCATCATCACCTGAAGAGTAGAGTTTGATTGTTCGATAGATGGCTTCATCGTCGGCGTCATACTTGAAATCACCCATATCCTCATGATTGTCTTCTTTAGGGTCGTTGACAAACACGTACTGCTGTTGATGTTGAGCTATAAAAGAATCCAATCGGTTCTGATATTGATCAGTAGTCTCAAATTCAGTCTTTGGCTCTGGAAAACTGGCAATCACTGTTCTGATGTCATGCCCCAGAAATCCTGGTCCGAATGTCGTAATATTCTCTACTGTGATCGGGCCACGAAGATAACCAATCGTCGCGAGTTTGCCTTTTGTAGGATGTTGTTGAGCAAACCCAATTTGCGTCAGCCCGGTTAAGCACAACATCAAAAGCATAATCGCCTTCGTTTTGTTCACGTCTCAAGTCTACGCCAAATTCAGTAATTATGGGGAAATTCCGGCTTTCGAGTTGCTTATAAGGTGCTTGCGGGCATTGAAGTGGCGCTGTTTGGCTGCTAACCTTTGGTAACTACTGTGTTATATCCATATAGTTACAGTCATTTGTGATATAATGAGGCTTTCCACCAAAAACTAACACTATTGGTGAACGTGACAAAGAATGGCAATGCCGACAACGAGCGAAGATAGCCCCATCAGGTGCGTCAGTTGTAGGTCAACGCAGCTACATGCCGAGAAGCGCGGCTTCAAGCTGGGAGTAGCCGGGGCGTTGTTTTTCTGGCCCGCCGGTTTCATCGGCCAGTCGAAAATATGGGTCACCTGCCTGAAATGCGGCGAGAGGTTCAGGCCCGGCGATCCACGCAGCGCGTCGGACTACGTTTCTCTTGGCGGCGGTATAGGAACCGCCCTTGGCGAGGTCGTCAGGGCTCTCCGTACGCCCGCGGCTGATACGATGCAGGACGAGTGGCGCGGTGACGGGGCCGTGGTTGGTGCTGTCATTATCTTGGCTGTTTTCGCTTTCTTTTTATGGTTTCTTGGGCGGATTTGCTATCTATGAGAATGTGCGAGATCGGGGTGGGCCAATGAAAGTAGATCTTTGGGTCTGGATTCCTATAGCGGCTGTGGCTGCGCTGATTTTCTGGCCCGAGCACGGAAAAACGGAGGCGACTATTTCTCCTGAAAGGGTCACATACCGCGTGACCGGTACGGCTTCTCGTGTATCGTTGACGTACAAAAATGCTTCGGGCGGATCTCAGCAAGAGACTGCGTTTCTGCCCTGGCATCTCGCGGTTACCGTCCCTGTAGGCACTTTTCTAATTTTGCTGGCGCAAAACCAAGGGGCTTCGGGTACGGTGGACGCTCGCATCTACGTAGACACTGAGTTGGTACAAACTTCAAGTTCGTCAGTGCCTTATGGAATTGCAACCGTTTCCGGCGCGGTCGGCTCCATGGGCTTCGGGAGCATGACCGATGCCGAACATATTCAGCGAGCCAAGGCGGCGCTCAGACTTGAGTTAGTTGACGACGCAGGTTACCATGTAGACGCTATTCAGGCGAAGAAAACGCCTGCAGCCGAGGCGGTATACCGCGAGGCTTCCGACGCAATGGAAAGGGAATACAGAGAGAGCTTGGCCAACGAAATACAGGCAGCCCTCCAAGCAAAGGGGTATGAGATCGCGTTGAAGGCGGTTGGCGATGAATTGATTGTGAGTTCCAATAAGGCTTCTCATCGGTCGTTTTTTCTTCAAACCGTCAGGCTTGATTCTGGGTTTGGTTGCTCCCTAGGGTTACGTCGGCTCCGCTTTGAGGGGAGTGGGTTGCCCCCAACCGGCAAAGAGTATTCTCTCGGCTGTAAGTAGAGAACGAGCGGTTCCGGCCACGGGATCCAACGAGGTCTTGAGCTCCAGCTCAGCCACGGGTCAAGCCCCTGGGGCCGTCCCCGCCCCTCGAGAAACTAACCCCCACCATCCGCCGCGTGTTAAAACGAGTATTCAGGCTAAAGGAGGCTCAGTTGTTCCAGCATCGCGTCCGCGCAAGCCGCAATTCGGTCGCCCTAGCCGCTTTCGCCTTCTGCGCGCACTCCTCGGCGCAGACCCCCGCGCGCATCGATTTCCAGCGCGAAATCCGCCCTATCCTCTCGGATAATTGCTTCCTATGCCACGGCCCGGATTCCGATTCGCGCATGGCAGGCCTGCGCCTCGACCGCCCCGAAACCGCTCTCGCCGCGCGGCCCCGTGGCGCGCCGATCGTGCCCGGCAACTCCGCCGC
>PLDF01000338.1 GCA_003135055.1 Bryobacterales bacterium
TCGGCTGGGTGATCGCGCTGATCAGCCGAACGGTCTTTCCATCGCTGCCCGCGGAGGTGCCCGCCTGGGCCGCGGTGATGGGAATCGTGATGTCGGTGGGCGTTGGCCTGTTCTTCGGCATCTGGCCGGCGAATAAAGCGGCGCGGCTAGATCCGGTGGTGGCGCTAAGGTACGAGTAAATAGGACGCGACTCAATCGGCGCTAGCGTGGATTGCTAAACTGGCGCTGAGAACGGCCTGGAGCAGATGGCGGAAGCTCCTTGATCGAGGCGCTAGCAAGTCGAGATGCGGACCAATAGCGCGCGAACCGGCAATTTTCTGGCAGCGATTGCCGGTAGCTTTTCCAACTCTCGCGATGGTGACGACAAATGATCGGGATCGCGAAATTTTGCGTTGTTCTGCTTCCCAGCGAGACCTCTGACGCCTAGCCCGGACTCGACGGCCTGAAGGTCGCCGAGATAGAAAGACTCAAGCTCATGGCATTGGCAGGCAATACGGACGATAGTTCTTGGACGATGGGAGACGGGGCAGAGAGCGGCGAGAGACCTCTTGATTCTACGGCAGTCTCCCTGGTCTTGGGTGCGCATTACAT
Source organism: Bryobacterales bacterium (assembly GCA_003135055.1). Lineage (GTDB taxonomy): Bacteria > Acidobacteriota > Terriglobia > Bryobacterales > Bryobacteraceae > PALSA-243. The sequence continues at coordinate 592 of PLDF01000338.1, forward strand.
GAACCGGGCACGCGGATTCAGATAGCTCCGCAGTTTCTTGGGCAGTTGCTTCTCCAGATCCTGTTTGCCTTCTTACCTGACTCCCTTCGGGAATCAAGAGTGGGAACAGTTGCTCTAACAAAGCCTTTGCCGATTCTTCTTCACGGAAGAAGACTATCTCGCTCATAGTGGATCGACCCTTCTGCTGTGTCCGGTACCGGTCGAGAGTGCTCAACCCCAGCCCCCGCTCCCGGCAGAAATCGATCCGGCTCAGCCCGCTCGATTCGTACTCCGCAACCAACTGCTCCACTTCTTGCCGGCTCCGCCGGCGCCGTGCTTCAACCACCTGTTTTTCATTCATGCCCCTACTTCATCGTAAGCGTCAGAGCAAACCATCTGTTCCAAGAACGAATTTGGTGATGAAGTAGGGGAGTGAATGAAGAACAGGTGTGCGGAGTGCGACGCCGGCGTGATCGTCAAGAGTCGGTCAGTGGATTGCGGCGTACGAACAGCGGCGTGCTACTGCTTGCGGGCAGCCCACGCCGCAGGGGTAAGGTCGGCCAGACGTTGGATGGAAACGTCGGCAATACCCGGCAGTACGGCGGCCAGGTAGGCACGGACCGGAATCTTCAGCCGGCGGCAGGTCTCCACGATGGACAGAATCGCCGCCACCTTCGGCCCAGCCTGCTGGCTGCCTACGTGGATCCAATTCTTGCCGTTATGCGCACGTGTACATAACGAAGAGCATTCTATCGGTGGTGCCCGCGTGTGCAAGGTGGGGGAACGGATCAAGGCTCCATGGCGGGCACTACCGATAGAATGCGTTGATAGCTTCCTATGCATCGTAGGCTTCGCCCAAAAGCAGCCGGAGCCGGACTCCGGACCTGCTCGATCACTGCAAATCTATCGCGAAGCGCGCCAAACTCGACCCGACAAAGTTTGATCTGAAGACGTTTCGTTCCACCTATGCCACGGGAATGCTGCGAAGGGGATTCGATGTGCGGACGGTGCAGCATTGGATGGGCCACAAGTCCCTGGAGACGACGATGCGCTACCTGGCGCCGGCCACCGAAGTTCGCGACGCGTTGGACCTGGTGACTATTCCGTCTGTCGGGAAGGCCGCCCCGGCGCCGCGAAAGGCTCCGGCGCGCGAGACGGGTTCCCCTCGAAAAGGACGGCCTGTCCAGTCGCCCGTTGGGACGGTATCAGATGCGTTAGTTGCGAAAACCGTCTCATGACGCTTCGGACGCGAGCGTGTGTTGAAAGAGCCGGGCCTTGAGATAATGGCCGAAGGGCCATGCTGATCACCTTGGAACTGCCGGAAGACATCGCAAAGGAACTGGAAACAAGGTGGACGGATCTGCCTCGCGCGGCGCTTGAAAGCCTGGCACTCGAAGCATACCGGTCACACGTGCTTTCGGCCGCTCCGCTTCGCAGATTGCTTGGTTTCGAAGCGCGCATGCAGGTGGACGCCTTTTTGAAGGAGCACGAAGTCCAAGACTTCACGGCGGCTGGCTTCGAGCACGATCGCGAGGCGCTCCGTCAGCTCCGGGCGAGCGAGGCTCGGCGCCGACACTGCTTTCAGGGCCGTCGTGGCTCACACATCGCTAGTCAACCGCTTGGCGGGATTTAGGTACCAAAGTTGGGAAGTTGGTCGGCGAGATCGCGCGATCATAGTTGTTATAGACGCACTCTTTTTCCCGTCTACGCCCGGCAGAGAATGGACTATGGGCAACATCGCCAGACCTCCTTGCGACGAAGCTGCGATTCTCACCGGTTCGTGCGAGCACGCGGTTATAGCGAACGGCCCATGGATTCTAGCCGCGACCATCCTCGGCTCGAGCATGGCGTTCATTGATGGAACGGTCGTGAACGTCGCGCTTCCGGCGCTGCAATCGGCCCTGCGTGCGACCCTAGCGGACGCTCAGTGGGTCGTGGAATCTTACGCTCTGTTCCTGGCCACGCTGCTCCTCATTGGCGGGTCTTTAGGGGACCTGTACGGCCGCCGCAAGATCTTCGCGGCCGGAGTAGTAGTCTTCTCCATAGCCTCGGCTTGGTGCGGACTCGCGCCCAACATCCGGCAGCTTATTGTTGCGAGGGGACTCCAGGGAATAGGCGGGGCGCTGCTTGTACCCGGCAGCCTGGCTCTCATCAGCGCCAATTTTTCCGAGAAGGAGCGGGGTCGGGCGATCGGGACGTGGTCGGGCTTCACCGCGATCACCGCTGCGATCGGTCCCGTACTAGGTGGATGGTTCATCGAGCACGGCACTTGGAGAGGCGTATTTTTCATCAATATTCCGCTGGGCGTGGCGGTCCTATGGCTTACTCTGTGGAAAGTCCCAGAGAGCCGGGCTGACAACCGCAGCCAGCGGTTCGACTGGTTGGGCGGTCTGTTGGCGGTCCTGGCCTTTGGCGGAATCGTTCTTGGACTGATCGAATCGATGCGAGCCGCGGGCGCGATGGGGGTCGTCGCTCTTATTGCGCTGTTGTATTGGGAAGCGCGCTCATCGTCGCCGATGGTTCCGCTCGGTTTGTTCCGCTCCCGCAATTTCAGCGGAGCGAACCTGCTCACCCTCTTTCTTTATTCCGCGTTGAGCGGCATGCTTTTCTTTTTTCCTCTCGATTTGATACAAGTGCAAGGTTACTCGCCGACGGAAGCGGGAGCCGCTCTGCTGCCACTCATTCTGTTGATGTTCTTGTTGTCGCGCTGGTCTGGCGGACTTCTCGATCGCTACGGCGCCAGGGCTCCGCTGGTTGGGGGTCCGCTTGTCGCGGCCGTCGGATTCGCGTTGTTTGCAAGGCCCGGTATCGGCGGGTCCTACTGGACCACATTCTTCCCCGCGGTGTTGGTGCTGGGCCTCGGCATGGCGATCAGCGTTGCGCCGCTCACGACGACCGTGATGAACGCGGTGGAGCAAAGCTCTGCAGGAGCGGCGTCCGGAATTAACAACGCTGTCTCCCGGGTCGCGGGTTTGCTCGCCGTGGCAGTTTTCGGAGTATTACTCAGCGGCGTTTTCCAGAGCGCCCTGGAACGACGATTGGACCGTCTCGACTTGGCGCCGGCGGTGCGTGCACAAATCGAGGCTCAGCGGTCCAGGTTGGCGGCCGCCGAAACGAGAGACGCACGCGGACGGCAAGCTATCGACGATGCATTCGTCGCGGGCTATCGGATGGTGTTGTGGATAGCTGCTGGGCTGGCGCTCGCCAGTTCCTTGAGTGCCGCAGCGCTGATTAGAACCGAGCACCGACCGGAGCATCGATGACGACCGGCACTCGCGGCCCGGACCACTACATCCGGATCGAGGACCTCGAGAAGTCCGTCGAAGTCAACGCCACGCAAGGCAAGGAGAAAAACATCGACAAGTTTTCGCAAGGATGCTGCTTATGCCGGAGGCTGAAGTATCGCGTCATTGAACTGCGCTACAAAAGCGCCATTGATTCGGACCGGGGTTGTTGCGAATTGGCCTTGCATGTTCCATGAGTCTCAGCGCCGACCGGTAACCTCTCAGAACACGTTTGACGGCCGTGTCGCGCATTCGCGTGGCTACCATGAGGGTGGGGCTCAGAGGGCGCACTGGCGATCGAAAACGCTCGACTGTTACTCCCTGCGTCCGTTTCCGGAGGATTAGCCAGGGTCATTTCCAAAAACTGGCCGGCCTTAAATACAAAACCGGCGGGCTTCTCAAAACGGAAGGGCGAGAGTGCCCTTCGGCTACTACCTCGCATCTATTCAGCTTCACACAATACTTTGGCAAGTTCTACTCCTCGCCCTTCGTCGCCTTCGTCGGCCTTCGCCGGATTCGGATTCCCAGCCCAATCCGGACATAGCGACATCGGCGATCTTTCTTCTCCGGCAGGCGTTTTCGTCCGGCACAGGTACCGAGTAGCGAAGGGCGGATTTGGTTGCATTGCATATCGAGGTCCGATTCGTTGACGGCTGTTGTTTTGGGCTCTTCGCGGGGAAAGATGGCATTTCCTATCAAGTCCCGGCTTTAGGAGGGAATGTGCCATTGGCGGCACTCACTGCGGCCCACGCAGCGGGTCGTCGAAATGCGCGAACCGGAGGCCGGGCAAGCCGCCAGCCGCCGCCGGTTGGCGACGCTGTTCCAGTCGATGCTCCACCAAGCCTTCGCCGGCCAACGATACATCCCCTATATCCTCGATGATTTGGAGGCCACGAAAACTGGCTAGGGCTCAGCCGCGCCGCTTTGGCGGCCACTCACCTATTCCACGACGATGCGCCGATTTCGAGCGTGAATCCCACACTTTGGCCCTCCATCGAGATGGTACTTAAGTACTGAAATGCAGTACTTATCACAATAATTTAATTGTGCATAAAATTACGTGCTAATATTATTATAAATAATACAGAAAATTGTAACTAAATCCCTAAAAATAGGAGTTTCATCAACAATGACATCTTGGAAATCTCTTCTTGTGATCGCAATTCTGACGTCTTGCGCATGCAAAACCGGCCAGACCCAAGCCGGCGGGACCCCGCAACTTTGGTATTACCATCACAGCTATCTCACTTCCGCGAGCGCGGTGACCAGCAGCGAGGCCATCATCGATCAGGCGGCGGCGGCCGGATACACGGGCTTGGTCTTATGGGATTCCAGCATCGATTTTTTGCAGAATTCGTCGTGGAATTCCTCCTACATGACTACAGTGATCCAGTATGCGCAATCAAAAGGCTTGGCGGTCGTGACCCAGGTCGCCCAGTACGGGAACTCTTACGACATGCTGATTGAGAACCCGAATTGGGCAGAGGGGGAGCAGGTGGTGGG
>PLDF01000079.1 GCA_003135055.1 Bryobacterales bacterium
AGGTCGCCATCAGCCGCGCGGGCTTATCAGTGGTGCCGGCGGTGCTGGCGCGCAGATGAAACTGCGCGACGGTGGAATCCTGGCCCGAGGTCAGCTCAATTTGCCCGATGTTCGATCCGCCGATAAATTCCATGCCCGGCGCGGTCAGATTCACCTCGAGATCGATCGAGGTCATCCCGGGAGGCATCGGAATCACGAGCTTTCCGTTCTCCTGCTGCCCGCTCATGATGCGTGTCTCGGGAGAAAGCTGTTCGCCGGTCAGCGACACCTGGACGGCAAACTCCTGCGCGGGATGCACGGTATCCGGAGCTTCGATGTTGGGATAGCGCTCTTCGACGGTCGGTTGTGGGGCTGCGGCGGCGGTAGCAACTCTCTTCGGCGCAGCGCCCGCAGCCATGCTGGCTGCTCCGTAGCTACCCGAGCGCACGCCAGCCTCCAGTTTCGGCATTTCAAGCTTCGGCGGCTCCACAGGGAGCTGTGCCAGCCGCGCTTCGGCCACCTTATCTCCCGCAGCTGCTGCTTTGCCATACCACTGACGCGCGTTGAACAGGTCCTTCCGGACTCCGTTGCCGGCCTGGTAACGCTCGCCCAGCAATCGTGCCGCCTTGCCGAATCGAACCTTATCCAGCGCTGAGAGGCGCTCAATCTGGCTGTCTGTCGGCCCAAACAAGATGGGCGGCTCACGCACCCACCGATCGGTCATGTTCTTTCTCAGATAATCCGTTGCCGCGTCCGCATCGAAGGGCACGGCTGTTCCCTCGGCGTAGAGCAGGCCGAGCATGATCGAACTGCTGACGTCGCCGGCATCCGCCGCGTCCCCGTAAAGTTTGATGGCCTTCGTGACGTTTTTAGCCGCTCCCAGGCCGTTGAAGTAGTCCTCCGCCAGCATTCCTTTCACGGCCCAATAGGATCCGGGGTCATCCAACTCCGTTTCGGCGGGATCGCCGACGGCCTTGATCAGCTGTTCCGCATTGGCTACGCTGCGCGGCACGCCTGTGCCCAGCGCGTAGCGTTTGGCCAACGCGACCGCGCCATCGGGTGTCCCCAGCGTCGCCAGCAGGGTCTCCACTGGAATGGCTTTTCCCACCGCGTCGCCGTCTCGCTTCTCGTAAACCGCGGCCACCGCCTGCAGGGCCTGGATCAGCGCGGCATGCTGCTCGTACGTCAACGGCTGTTTGTCCGGCCCGAACGCGTCGCGCTTCGCAGCCAGATCCTTCAGCAGGGCAAAAGCCTGCTCGGGTCCCTGATGCGCGCTGTCCAGGGTCAAGGCGAGGGCAGCCTGAGCCAATACGCCGTCCGCATCGCCCAAAATAGTGCCGCGTTTGTACCATGAATCGGCTGCGTCCGTATCGCGCGGGACTCCATCGCCCGCTTCATAGCGCTTGCCCATGGCAATCGCCTGCACGGCCAGTTCGTGCAGCAACTCATAGCGGGCATCGGAGGGTTGCAGATCGTGGACCGCTTCATTCAGCAAGTCACCGCATCCCGGCACATCCCTGGGTATTCCGATTCCCTGGCAAGTCATTTCGGCCAGAGCCAGCGTGCCGCCTGTGCTTTTGGCGGCCCGCGCTTTCCTGTACCAAAAGAGGGCCTGCGCAGTATCGGCGGGACCGCCGTCACCCTGTGCATAGAATGAGCCCACCTGCGCCATGGCGTCGGGCACGCCCGCCAGTGCCGCCTCTTCAAACCACTGCAGCGCCCGTTCCCGATCCACCGGCGCTTGCCAGGTTCCGGATTTGTACATGATGCCCAGCTCGTACCAGGCCTTGGCATCGCCGTGATTGGCGGATTCGAGCGTGTGGAACAGGTCGACTTCGGAGCGCCCATTCCGGAGCGGATCCTGCACCGACGAATCCGGCTCCGTCGGCAAACCTGGCAAACCTTGCTGTGCGGCGGCTGCGACGCTTCCACCAACCGCCGTCAGCAGCACAAGGTTCGCGATCAGAATGCGATGCGCCTTACCGTCCACGTTGCTCCGTCTTCACCGCAGGCCGGGGGATGCCGTTGCGATGACAGCTTCTCCGGATCGTAGGTCGAGAAATTCCGGGCTGAGTAGCCCACAGGAGAGGGACCTGCGTCACGTTCTGGGCGAAATGGCACGCCACGCCACGCCGGTTCGGCAGAACCGGCCTTCATCGAACCGGCGTTTGCGGCAGAGGCCTTCCCCCCATTAGCATTTCCTTTGAGGCAGCTCGCCTTGACTCGGCCCCGGAACAACACAAGTCCCCTGTGCTCTCATCTGAATCCATGTCTGCCTACATCCAAAAGGAGAACGCATGCCCGACAAAAATGCCGCCAAGCCCCATGACAAAGCCGTTCAGGAACTGATCGACGCGCTCAACGAAGATCTGGCCCGCGAATACCAGGCCATCATCGCCTACACCGTCTACAGCAACGTGCTGTCGGGAGCGCAGTGGATGAATATCGCCGCCGAGCTGAAAGTGCACGCCACCGAAGAGCTGCAGCACGCCATGATCCTTGCCGATCAGATCGACTATCTGGGCGGCATGCCCACCGCCACGCCCAAGCTGGTGAAGCTCTCGAAGAAAGCCGAAGACATGCTCCGCTTCGATCTCGACAACGAAAACGAGACCATCCGCAATTATCGGCAGCGGGTGAAGCAGGCGGAAGCGGTGGGGCACTACGCTCTGGCCGAGCAGCTGCGCCATGTCATCACCCAGGAGCAGGATCACCAGCATTCGCTGGCAACCGCCCTGGGCATCGATGTGCCGAAGGTGCTCGATCTGGGAGCCTGACGCTCAGCCCGATGAGCGGCGTCGGCGGGTGAAGCTCGCGCCTCACCCGCATGGCCGATGGTCTACGGCTTGATCGAATACGTAATGGTGACGGTCGTCTCCACCTCGACCGGCTCACCGTTCAGCAGGAAGGGCTGCCACTGCCGCACAGCCTCCAGAGCGCTGGCGGCGTACTCCTCGCACAGGCTCTTGAATCGGATTGCCCCCGACGCGGGTGATCGCGCGTTACACCGAGTTTTGCAGATATCTCTCCCGGGCGCGACGCAGAAGCCGCTCCCGGTCTTCCTCGATCGGGTTCCAGGAGCCAAGCTGCCAGGTCGCGAGGCGAATCTGGGCGACGTGCTCCAGAGTCTCCATCTTGCAGAAGGCGTCGAACAGCGTGGTCCCGCACGTGACCGCACCGTGGTTCGCGAGCAGCACAGCGTCATAGGCGGGGATGAAAGGACCCAGGCTGTCAGCCACTTCATCAGTGCCGGTGGTCGCGTAGGGCGCGAGCGGGACGGGTCCGAGGGTCATGGCCGCTTCCTGGCAGAGGATCTCGTCGAGAGCGCGGCCCGCACACGCAAATGCCGTGGCGATCGGCGGATGGGCATGGATG
>PLDF01000161.1 GCA_003135055.1 Bryobacterales bacterium
GCGTGCGCTACGCCGAAACCGACCAGATGGGCGTGGTCTACTATGCCAACCATTTCGTCTGGATGGAAGTGGGCCGCGTCGATCTCTGCAAAGCCTGCGGCTTCAACTACCGCGATATGGAGCGCGAAGACGGCATTTTCCTCGCCGTGGCCGAGGCCAACTGCCGCTATAAGTGGCCGGCCAGGTTCGACGACGAAGTGATCGTCAAGACCTGGATTGACGACGCCAACACGCGCATCGTGATCTTCAACTATGAAATGCGAACCGCCGGCGACGACCGTCTTCTAGCCACCGGCATGACGCGCCACGTTTACGTAACCCGCGACATGCAGCGGACGCGCCTGCCGCTGAAATACTACTCCATGTTCGGAATCCCGCACACCGAGCCGTGCGCGTAAACCAGCGGACGATGACTTCGCCAGCGAGTGACCAACCTCCGCTTGCGGGGAGGAGTTGTGCTTGAGGCAAAGAACAAGCGAGGCCGGTGGGAACGGCCGCAACCGGCCACCATCGGAACGGCTTCAGCATCTGGTTGCGCATGTCGGCATCCCTGTACTCGACCGCGGCGCGCCTCTTTTTAGGAGGGGAGACTGACGCGCGGCCCGCCCGTGTATTTGCCGCTCGCAAACAGAGGCGTTTTCTCAAAGCAGAGCGGCGCAGATTTCATCCGGCCTGGAACCTCACCGCCTCGCCGCGCCGGCGCAAGTGATCTCCATCAAGTGTTTCTCAGATCGTTCATCGTCGAGGCACGTTCCGCCGTCCGACGCCGCTTGTCGCGAGCCCGTCAACTTCGTTCAACGCCGCCTGGGGATCTCCAGGCCGACGGCGCCTCCACAAGACGCGGACGTTCCACCCGGGTGGACGCCATCAACGGCGAAAACGCGCTTATCGGGAGCGATTTGGCGAAACTTGGCAGATGGGGACTTAACCGGCCAGGGCTTGATGCGGCCAGCCGACATGCGCGCAAACCATGCGCGCGGAAAGAGCGAGGGCGCTCTCGGCATACTGAGATTTCGTAACCAGCCTGGCAGAACTCGCCCAGGTCGAGTTCGTGCTTCGCTCAGGAAAGACGAGTTCGGGAGGACACGCGGCTACAACAGTTGCTTTATTGAACATTTACAGAACATTATGGATCTGTCTTATCGAAACGCTATCCTAGTCGCTCGTTTATCGCGCTTGTGGAGCGATGATCAACTTAGTAACTGCTTTGCCGGCGGCAAGCGTCTCATAAGCTTCCCTGGCTTGCGCCAGCGGGTAAGACTGCGTGACCGGCGGCGCCAGGGCTCCGGAATCGAATCCCGGTTTGAGCTGGTCGAGTATGTCCCCCGCCGATGCCAGATCCCACTTCAACGAATCCACGCCATGCAGGGTCAGCTCCTGGTGGTAAAAATCGATCAGGTCGAAACTGACCCGGCGCTCGCCGGAACTGCTGATTTCCAACTGCCGCCCGCCCCTGCGGAGGCTCTTCAGGCATGGTTCAAACAAGGGCCCGCCGACGGTATCGAACACCAGATCGGCGCCGTCCCCACCGGTCAGGCGCAGGACGCTTTGGACGAGATCCTCCGCCAAGGTGTCAATGCTTTCGTCAGCCAGAGGTTTTGCCGGCTTGCTCCGGTCCGCGCCGATTACGCGAGCTCCTTTCCACTTTGCGATCTGCGTTGCCGCGCTGCCCACCGAACCGGATGCGCCCACAATCAAAATAGTCTCACCGGCTCGGATCGCGGCCGCACGGACCAGCGCCAGCCATGCAGTGACGAACGGAACGCCAATCGAGCCGGCCTGCTCCAGCGTCAGAGAGTCCGGCTTGCGGCGAACCGCAGCCTCGGGCAGCAAGACATACTCGGCGTGGCAGCCATCCATGGTGAATCCCAGACCGCCGCCGGTCGCCCACACTTCGGCCCCTTTGAGACTGGCCGGCCCCTCGACGACAATCCCCGCGGCGTCGCGGCCGGCGGTTCGTGGCAGCGTGGTCTGCTTCATCGCTCCGGTAGCGTTTTTGACGTCGCTCGGATTGAGCCCGGCGGACCACACCTGCACCAGAACCTGTCCTTCGGAGGCATGCGGCTTCTCCACATCGCGCAATTGCAGATCGGCCACCGGTCCGAACTTTTCAATTCGAAGCGCTCGCATAGTTTCCATGAATAATCCCTTTGGCCGCATTATCACACCCTTTGCCGCCCGTGGCGCACGCACTCATGCGCCGTACTCCTGCGTGCAGCGTTCACACCTCCAGAAACCTCGCGGACCGGCCAAGTGTATACCAAACCCGCGCGGAATCTTTGCCTTGCACGGAAATACACTTCTGCGCGGTGGCAAAAAAGCGAGGTTTCTGCCGCAAGAGACGCTCCCGAAGGGACCGTCTGTCGCTCGTGTGAACGCGCTTTTCCAGAAGCGATACCGCGATAGAATCGCCAAGTCCCCAAACTATTGAGCGCCCCTATGTAGCTCCAGCTCATCCGACCAACATCGCGAGTTACAATCGGTTTTCCATGCCACCAGCCACCGAAACCCGCTTGCGCGTGCGCTACGCCGAAACCGA
>PLDF01000195.1 GCA_003135055.1 Bryobacterales bacterium
CCGCCGGCCACCGCGCCCAGACCGGTCGACTTCTGCGTCGAAATGCCTTGGAACGCGTTGATGATGCCGGCGACGGTGCCGAAAAGACCCACGAACGGCGCCGACGAGGCGATGGTCGCCAAGCCGGAGACGCCGCGCTTCAGCTCGGCGTGAACGATGGCTTCGGCGCGCTCCAGAGCGCGGTGGGAAGCTGCAATTTCTTCGCCGGGAATGTCCGTCGATATCTGATGCGCCTGGAATTCCTGCAATCCAGCCACAACCACCTTCGCCAGGTGGCTTTTCTTGTAGCGATCGGCGATCTTGACGGCTTCATCGAGCTTGCCTTCGCGCAGCGCGCCCGCGACTGCCGGAGCGAACTGCCGGGACTGCTTCTTGGCTGCGTTATAGGCCATGAAACGGTCGATCATGACGCCGATGGAGTACGCCGACATCAGGAACAACAGGATCACAACGCCCTTTGCCAATCCGCCCATCTGGTTCCAGAGGTGGATCGGGTCCCAGCCTACGCCGCTATCGTCGGGCGCTCCCTGCAGCATGAAGTACAGGGACCACGCCTTGTGAATATGCAAAGCCAACATTTGTCTTTTATCTCCTGCGAGTTGATTTTTGGTACCTTATATCCGGCGTTCAATCATGACCGCCGGGTTACTACTGACTCAAAGTAAAGATGACATCGATGGTAGTACTAACCTTCACGGGCTGTTCGTTGAGCAGCGTCGGCTGGTAGACCCACTGCTTCACGGCATCAAGAGCCGCCTGGCGCAGCAGAGGGTGCCCGCTGACGACCGTAAGCTGCTGAATTTTGCCGTCTTCGCCGATAATGGCGGAGAGTTCCACGGTGCCGGAAATGCGCGCGCTCTTGGCAATCTGCGGGTAGATGGGCTGCGGATTGCGGATCAGCTTGGCGTTCTGCACGCGGCCGCCGACCGGGATGACGCTAGGGCGCGGCGGAGGCGGTGGAGCCTTCTTGGGAGGCGGCGGAGCGGCCGTGGGTACGCCACCCAGAATGCCGCCGAGCACGCCGCCGAGAGCGCCGCCGGCAACGCCACCGGGGACGCCGCCAGCTACACCCATGTTCGCGCTAGGCGCTTCGTCTTCCTGGATCTGCTTGATTTCTTTGGGGATGACTTTCGGCTGCATCAGTTTGCCCGCGTCCATCTGGCGGGGGATCACTTTCACCACCTTGGGAGGGGCTGCCGCGGGCGGGGGTGGAGGAGGAGGAGGCGGCGGCGGAGCGGTAATCAGCGCGCTCAACTGCGCTCCGGGCAATTCGTCAAACCAGATCAACGGTATCATCACGCCGAAGCCCAGCAGAACGATCTGGACTCCGAACGAGGCTAAAACCGCCCCGGTTGTATGGGTCTTACCAGTTTGTACAAATGTCTGTTCAAACATGCACGCATTCTCCCTTTACGTCACCGGCGGCAACACCGCCGACGCTACTAACTTGGCTTCCCCACCGGCGGCAAAGACCGCCGACGCTACCACCCGGCAAAGACCGCCGGCGTTACTAACTCCAACCGCCGGCGTTACTTAACCGCCTTTGCCGGCGTTTTCCGGCCGGCGTCCGTCCGCGCCAACGTTGGCGAGACCGGCGCCGTCTTCCTGCGCTTATCCGAATAATTATGCCAGAAGAGCACGATCGGGCTGGCTACAAAAACCGACGAATATGTTCCAACGGTGATTCCGCAAACCAGCGCGAACGAAAATCCATGCAGCACCGGGCCGCCGAAAATGAATAGCGCCAGCGCGGTGAGAAACGTCAGCCCGGAACTCATCACCGTCCGGCTCAAAGTCTGGTTCACCGCCGTGTTCATGACTTTTTCCAGCGGCTCGCGCCGCGACATCTTCAGATTTTCGCGGATGCGGTCGAAGACCACGATCGTATCGTTCATCGAGTAGCCCACGAGGGTGAGCAGCGCCGCGACGACCGTCATGGAGATCTGCTCGTTGAAGATGGAGAAGAGCCCGATGGTGATGATGGTGTCGTGAAACACCGCGATTACCGCGCCCACGCCATAAATCCATTCGAAGCGGAAAGCGATGTAGGCCAGCATTCCGGCCAGCGCATAGAGCGTCGCCAGAAAGGCCTTCTGCTTCAGCTCCGCGCCCACTTTGGGGCCGACCATCTGGACTTCCAGCACGTGGTAAGGCGCCAGGTAGCACTGCTGCCGGACGACGTTAAGAATCTGCGGAGTCACGCCCGGCACGCCGCTTAACTCGTTCAAGCCGCCGATCAATCCAGAGTGCTGCTTATTATAGTTCGCAATATTCGCGGCCAGCGTCTGCAACTGCTGCTCGTTCATGCCAATTCCGGCCTGCGACAACGGATCGCGCAGTCGGTCCGCCAGCGCGCCTTGACTGGTGTTGTTGATATCGAGCTTGCCGTTGCCGGGCTGCCCGAACGTCGTCACCAGTACCTGCTGCATGGCCGCGCGGCTGATATTCAACTGCGTCTCGTCCGGCAGTTCCGTGCCAATCTCAACCTCATTCTGAGTGGAAGCGTCGGTGATGGTCTGCACGCTGATCTCACCCTTAATCTGCGGCGAGCGCGAAAACGCGGCGCGGATCTTTTCCAGCGGCGGCGGATAGGCGAATTTGACCGTCATCAGAGCTCCGCCCTTGAAATCGATGCCGTAGTTCAGGCCGCCTCTGGCGACGATGCTGCTCAACCCGGCGACGGTCAAAATCAGCGAGGCAATGATGAACGGCCACTTCTTGCCTAGAAAATCGTAATGCGTATTCTTAAATAATTCCATCGAACCTTGCCATGCCGGTTGGCCGCTTAACTATTTGGACACCAGCGTCTTGAATTTTGTTCCCCGGCGAGAATCGCTCCCTCACGGTCGCGGCTCTCCGGATTTTGGGGGCGGGATGCCGCTCCCTTAGAAGCTGAGAATAAGACGCGTTCACAGGAGTGTGAACGCTGCACGCATGAGTGCGTGCGCCACAGCCACAGCCAATTGCCTTGTCGCTACTTCTTCTGCTTCTAATGGTCATGGGACTAGATGCTCAAAGCTTCCACCCGGTTTGCGCCGGAGAGCTCGTAATCGAAAATTGTGCGCGAAACGAAAACCGCCGTGAAAACATTCGCCGCCAAGCCGATCATTAAAGTGACTGCAAAACCCTTTACCGGCCCTTCTCCGAACAAAAACAGGAAGGCGCACGATACCATCGTGGTGACGTGGGTGTCCACAATGGTCCACCAAGCCTTGCCGAACCCGGCGTCCACGGCCGCCACCACCGACTTTCCGGTTCGCAGCTCTTCGCGGATGCGCTCGAAAATCAGCACGTTGGAATCGACCGCCATACCGATGGTCAGGATGACGCCCGCAATGCCCGGCAGCGTCAATACCGCCCCGAAATATGCCACCGCGGCCAATAGAATAATCGCGTTGAGCAGCAGCGCCAGCACCGCGTTGATGCCGCTGCGCTTATAGTAGATCAGCATCACGGCGACCACCGCGATGAGGCCCACCATACCGGCCACGAAGCCTTCGTGGATGGAATCGGCCCCCAAAGACGGCCCGATGGACCGGTCCTCCAAATAGTGAATGCTGGCCGGAAGCGATCCGGAACGAAGGTAGCGCGACAGATCGACGGCTTCGTCCTGGCTGCCCAGGCCTGTGATGCGTCCGGAATCTTCGATCTTGTTCTCAATAGTGGCCACGCTGACGGCCTCATTATCGAGGACCACGGCCAGCTTATTGTTGACATTGGCTTCGGTGTAACGTCCGAAACGCTTGCCCGCGTCCTGCGACAGGTTGAAACCCGTCTCCCACTTGCCGAACTCTCCCTGGCTGGGACGCGCGTTGCGCATCTCCTGCCCGCTGACGACGGGATTCTTGCCGACCAGATACCACTGTTCCCCATCCACGCCGGCGCGCGGCTTGGTTTTCACCAGCTTGGTGTTCAGCGGCAGAATGCCGCCGTGCTGCCCCAGGGCGGCATCGCGGCTGGCGTAGGGACCATCCTTCACGTCGTCGATTTCGAGCACGGCCGCGGTTCCGATCAGCTCCTTCACGCGCGCCGGATCGTCCACGCCGGGCAATTGCACCAGGATCTGGAAATCGGCGCCGGCCCTGCCATACTGCTGCACGGATTTTTCGGCGAGGCCGAGCTGGTCGACACGGTTGCCGATGGTATCGATGGAGCGCTGTATGGTGTCGGCTTCCAGAGCGAGCAGCTCAGTGGGCTTTAACTTCATCAGGTAGTCGGTGGAGTTGCCCAGCGTGGTGAGATTGTAGGTGGAATAGCGTTCGGCGACGACGTTGCGGAAGGCGCTCGATTGCGTGGCGGGAACGCCTTTGATGGTGAGCGCGACGTTAGCGGCTTCGGCGACCGACGCCACATCGTTGACGTCCATGGAGCCCCAAGTGACGTTTTCCTTCTTGAGGTCTTCCTTGAGGCGCTCCCCGGACTGAAGGGCATCGGCCTTCACCGCATCCTGCACTTGTACTTCGAGCACCAGATGGAGGCCGCCCCTGAGATCGAGCCCGAGGTGGATATTGCTGGAGAAGTTCTGCTTTATGCCGGCCAGCGACCGCGGAAAACCGATAATTCCAAATACGCAGATCAGGATGGTCGCGACGATTACCGCGGACCTAACCTTCAAGTTCGTTTTCATGGGAGTTTAAAGCCTGTTGTATAGAATACTACTTTTTGCCTTCGCCCGATACGACGCTCGAAACCGCGCTGCGCGCCACCTGAATTTTGACGTTGTCGGGCTTCACCCGAATTACCAGCGTGTCGTCGGATTCGATAGCGACGATGGTTCCGACAATACCTCCGCTGGTCAATACGATATTGCCGTTCTCAAGGCCGGCAAGCATCTGCTTCTGGTTCTTCTTCTGACGCTGCATCGGCATGAAAATCAGGAGATAAAAGACTGCGAATAAAAGCAGGAGGGGCAACATTTGCAGGTAGGGGTTGCCCTGGGCGCCGGCTTGCAGAAGAAAAAAGTTGAGAGCCACGTTTCAATCAAATTCGGACGTTCAAGAACCGGCGACAACATCGCCGACGCTACCAAGCGAGCGCGCACACCTCAAGTACTCAGGCAGCGAATTCGATATTATAGCCTGCCTGATCTCACGCATGATGTCAAGGTACCGGCAAATATTGTGTCGCGTCGCCAGACTCGCATACAAAATCTCCCCGCAGAGGAACAAATGCCGCAAATATGCACGGGAATATGTTCTACAAGTATAGCAAACGCAGTGCGGATCGAGCGGGCCCTCATCCTCTTTATAGCGCGCGTGCTTGATGATGACGCGGCCCTGGGAAGTGAACAGGCAGCCGTTGCGGGCATTGCGCGAGGGCAGGACGCAATCCATCATGTCGATGCCGCGCGCCACGTATTCGGGCAGCTCGGCGGGCATGCCGACGCCCATGGCATAGCGCGGCTTCGCGCGCGGCAGAATATTTTCGGTAGCTTCCACCATCTCGAGGCTCATGGGTCGCGGCTCGCCGACGGACAGGCCGCCGATGGCATAGCCGGCCGCATCCAGATCGACCAGGGCGGTGGCGCATTCGCGGCGCAGATCGGGGAACATGGAGCCTTGGACAATGGGGAATAAGGCTTGGGGGAATAGCGCGTGGCAGGTGGGGCTTTCGGCGATGCGGCTGAGGAAATGATGGTTTGCCTGCCTCGCCCAGCGCAGGGTGCGCGTCATGCTCTCGCGGGCATATTCGTGGCTGACGGGGTACTCGGTGCACTCGTCGAGGGCCATGAGGATGTCGCTGCCGAAGGCGAGTTGCGCATCCACGGTGGATTCGGGGGTGAAGGTGTGCAGATCGCCGTTGAGGTGGGATTGAAAGACCACGCCCTGATCGGTGATTTTGCGCAGGCCGGAGAGGCTGAAGACCTGAAAGCCGCCGGAATCGGTGAGGATGGCGTTGGGCCACGACATGAAGCGGTGCAGGCCGCCCATCTGGCGGATGGATTGGTGGCCGGGGCGGAGATAGAGGTGGTAGGTGTTGGCGAGCAGGATCTTGACGCCCAGGTCGGCGGCGAGGTCGCGCTGGCTGAGACCCTTGACGGTGGCCTGGGTGCCGACGGGCATGAATACAGGGGTCTCGATGGCGCCATGCGGAGTGTGCAGCAGGCCGGCGCGGGCGCGGGTGGTGGAGCATTCGGCGACGATCTCGAAGGAAATTTGGGGAGTGGGAGGCGTCATGCGGGGAGTTGTCGGAACGATACCAATTGTGGGTTAAGTGGATTGGATCGTGTGGGTTGTGGATGGCTCATACCGGTCGCTTCCTGTATTCAGGTTAGCAGAGGGGTGGGTGGCTTGGATCGTTTTGGGTTGAGAGTGAGGGTTCAACGCGGAGGCGCGGAGATTTGGAGACTACGCGGAGTCTTATGAAGAATTCTTTGAACGACGATGAGATCAAAAGCATCGGCTGAGATCGATGAGGAAGCGGAGATTCAAGTCATCGATCTGGTTGCGGCGCAGCCTTGGGCCGTTTTTGGTGACTTTGGAGGCATAGCGGGCTTGAGGGTTCGAAAAAGCGCTCCCTGCCGGCCTCGGAGAGTTCGTTATGAACCCGATTGTGGCGTAGGACGAAATTTTTCGAAGCAAAATGACGTGATCTTTCACCGCTGGTCACTGTTTGTTCAACGGTCGAATTTCTCTCCAATCGGGGTCATTCCGGTCGGGGCTCCAGCCGCTTTCGTGAAGAGTCAGACGGGGTTTCATTTTGTTATAATCCGCAGCCGCGAAGAACTCGGCCCGCACGAGCCCCTCCTCATTCGAATTGACGGTAAACTCCAAACGCGCCGCCTTCCGCGCCACATCGTTCCAATTCAGTGACGGTTCATTGAAATTGAGCGGCCCCAACCGCAACATCGAAGCGCTTAGGCTGATCTCGCAATTGCTCTTGCGCCGATTGCCCTTCCGCTCCTGATGCGTGCCATATCAGATCGCTGAAAACGGCGTAAGGTTAATCGCTCCGCTTCCCCCTGCCCTTGCCACCGTTCAATCCACTTTGCATTGCAAACCTTCCGCCTTGCAGCATGAACCCATGCGATTTTTCTGAGTGACCTTGACGGCGCGGTGAATGTCCTATGACCTAACGCGCGTGCGCGACGCCGCCGTCGAGAAGCTCACGCGTTCCAATAAGGGCCGTCTTGCGCTTTAAGGGATCTGAACCGCGATTTCCGGAAACACCTCAAAGTCATCGGCGTTGAAGGTGTAGATTCGCTGGATTCCGTTGGCCTGCATGGCCGCGGCGATCTGCAAATCGAAAACGTCTCCACCAGTGATAGGGCGGCAGTGACGGGGTGGCGGCGAAGCAAGTCCATCCACCCTTCCACCGCGCGGGCCGGAATGGGCAGCGCCTGAAGAAAGGCGAGCAGGCCGGAAATAGCGCGCAGCGCATCGCCGGGAGAGCGCGGGTTAGGAACTCGCCGCGCATTGGTTACGATGGAATAAAACTCGCAGAGTATCTGCGAGGTCACATAAAGCGTTGTGGACAAATCGCGCGCAGCGTCGAGTAGAGCACGTGAGGCCGCATGCTGCGGAGCGTCTGCGTCCATGGCATAGACCAAAACGTTCGCGTCGACGAATCCCGGCTCAACGGACATCGTCGTAGATTTCCCGCCGGTGGAGCGCGCCCGCGCCTCCGAGATGCCAGACCGGCAATTCGGGGGTTGACCCGGCGCCGGCAGCGTGGGCTTTCGCCCCGGATTCACTCATTAGCCGTTCCAACAGTGCATCCACGGAGATGCCTTGCCTCTGGGCTTCGTCAGTGAGACGGGCTTCGGTTGCATGGGAAATTTCGATGCTCATAGAACTGCTCCTGTCTTCTAAGATTACCGTGACTGCCGATTCTACGCCAGTTCAGCGGCTTTATTGGTTTGGATCGTTTTGGGTTGAGAGTGAGGGTTCAACGCGGAGGCGCGGAGTTTTGGAGGCAACGCGGAGTTTATGAAGAATCTTTGACGACGATGAGATCAAAGGCAACGGCTGAGGTCGATGAGGAAGCGGAGTTTCAAATCATCGATCTGGTTGCGGCGCAGCCTCGGGTCGTTTTTTGGTGACTTTGGAGAATGCGCTCGCTCCGTCGACGGTCCCGCGCGATCGGGTGATCGCCTCGCTGGTGAAGTACGACATCCAGTTCGAAGAGCGGGAAACCACCGATTCGCTACGCCGGAAGCTGGCTGAGTTCTACGCGAAGAGGACGCTGACAAAATCGACAAAATCCGCGATCACGCCGGAAGATCCGGCCGAATCGGTATTCTATCTCGCATCGGAACGGGTCGCCGAAAGTGACCGGACCAGCTAGTGCCGGCGGATGGCGGGTTGCAGGACGCGTTCGCCAAAGGCTGGCGGCGTTACTGCTTGATTTGTAGATCGGCGGACGCGATCTGGGCGGCGGTACCACGCATGATCAGGGCGTTCAACGCGGGGCTAAAGTAAGCTGGCCGCCGCATGGTTGCCCGCGACGCGTTGACCACGGTTTGAAGACTTGCGGTGCTCGTGCCAGACCCCAGATAAAGCACTTGCGTTACATCGTCGACGCCGCCGGGCATGTGGAACTCTTGCGGCGCCGGAGTCGATGCCTGGGGATCCTGGTCGAGCTGGTTGAAGAGCCATGTGGCTAAGCCAACCGTTGCGGGCACTCCGCGCACCGATACCGCGCCCGTTGCAGTACACGGAAACACCATCGTAAGTTCCGGGATGGTGCGCACCGCGTTGACGATCTCCTGCATGATTTCCGGGGTCCACTTATGACTGAGGAAGAGCACCTGCACCTGATCCGGTGAAATATGCGGGTTAGTGACGCCCGGGTTCAAATATTGGTGCGCGGCCTGGTTTTGGACCGGCTGCAATCCGGCTGGCGCGTCCAACTGGTGGAACAGCCACTCGGTCATGGCGACCTCCAGCTCCGTGCCGCGAATCACTATCGAATGTTGCGCCAAATAAGGAAACACTTTAGGCATTTCCGGGATAACTCGAACTGCATTGACGATCTCCTGGAAGCCCGACGGCGTCCCCGGGTGAGTCAGATAAAGTATCCGCACGACGTCATTGACGCTGCCGGCCGGCCGGTATTCCTGCGTCGCCTGATTCGCGGGCGCGGGCTGATCCATGGTGCTGAATATCCAAGTCGCCATCGCGACTTGAGCGGGAGTTCCGGTCACCGTCAGAGTCTTGGCGCCGCGATCCGGGAATGCCTGTGTTCTTTCCCCTATCCGAACAGCGTTGGTGATTTCCTGAAAGTCGACGGGCGATTGGGCAGAAGTGAAATGAAATACCTGGCTCACACTCTGCCCGGTAGTAGTTTGTCCCCAAGCCGCAGCGGCGAAGACAATAGCTATTGCGAATCGGATCTGTCTGGCGCGCATAACGCCTCCTCGGTATGTGTGACGCTGCAGCGCCGGATAGCGTGCAGCGATTTGTGGCGCAGTAGCCGGCAGCTCGGCGGCCTCGCCGCCGGTTTCTTTTCTAATGTTGAGCATCCGGCTCAGGTATTCCGATATATCCAATGATGACGACAATGGGCTGATCCTTCCGGGGCGCTTTGCGGAACCGGTCCCGAGGGCGTGTTCAGAACGATCATGGCAGCGGCCGCAACGCCAGATATTACTTCCCATCGGCCGGAATCTCAAGGCGGAGCAACTCGTCTCAGTGGAACGGAACCGAAATTCCGATGCCGGCGCCGAAGAAGAGCAATGCCAAATCCAGACCGGGAGCCGAAAACTGCTGAATGCTGCCGTTCGCTACGTACAAATATCCATTGCCGGTTGGCGGGAGGGCATTGATGGCCGTGCCGGTCGGCGGCAGGCTTTCCAGCACCGCCGCGGGCACGGTGAATTGCCCGGCTGAAAGCGGTGCGCTGCAAGTAAAGTACACATAAGAGGGCGCCTGGCCGGCGGCGACCGGGGTGTACATGTTGACGTACGAATATCCGTAAATGTAAACGTAACTGCCCGGAATGCCGCCGGTCCATGTAACCAACTGGCCCTTCCCGCGATCGACCGCAGCGATAGCCGCGGCGTTCGTCCACAGTAATGGGGTCGCCAAGCTCTCGCTCAAGCTGGATTTGAAAGCTCCGACGTCAGGCCCACCCGAACCGTTATCGAACGTGAAGGTCCCGCCGGCCGGAGGAACGATCGCGGGTGAGGTCCCGTAGGGCTCAAGGTAGGTTCCGCTCCCGGAATACTGAGGCAACGGCAGCGCACCGTCAGGCCCATTTACATTGATCCGCGCGCCCGCGTTGAGCGGCGCGCCAAGAGTCGTGAGCGGCGATGTCATGACGCCATACCTAATAACGCAACTCCCGATCGACGGCGCTTGGAGGAAACTGTTGGACGCGAACTGTTGAGCGGCATATCTCTGAAACGTCGCATAAGCCGAATCGCTGGTGACCGCGGCCGTCCCCGGACTTGCGGTCGTTATCGTAGTGAGAGAGATCGCTCCGATATTCACGTTGCCGAGCCCCACCAGGGTCTGGTACTCGCCGGTTGTGAGCGGGATCAATCCCGGATCGGAGCAAATCCGCCCGCTGGCGGCTACCGGGATCGTCGCGAAATTGCTCACCACGCCGCCCGCGGTCACAGCCACGGACACGTTGCAACCCGACACTCCCGGCGGAACAATGACGTTGATTTGATCGACGCCCGGATAGATCGACCGGCCATGGTAAGTGACCGTGGCGCTCACGTCGCCGATATCCACCTCAACCGGTATGTTCGTGAGATCCGTTGGCGTTTGATACTGCGTTTCATCTCCCGAAACCGGTCCCAAGCCCGATCCCCACAGGGTAAGGTATTCCCCAGGATTCGCCGCATTGGCTTGGCTCAGCAGTTGGCCGCCTTCGCTGTCATCCTGGGCCAGTGCGGCCGACCATGGTCCGGCCGGCCCCGCCGGCGTCGAGACAGTAGCCATACCGAACGCACTCGGAACCACGGTGGTTGACCCGGAGACGGACATCCCGCCGGAAGTTACGGTGATGGTTGCCGCGCCCACCGGCGTCTTCGAAGGAAGAATCGCGGTGATCTGGCTGGGCGACACATAGTAAGGAACGGCTTGGGTGGTAACATTGCCCACCTTCACGGCGACCGTCACTCCAGCCAGCGTGGTTTGCAGCGGAACGCTCTGCGAGGCCGTCGATTGCGACAGAGGCATCGGCGCCCCCGCGATGATGAAGATCGACCCTTGCGCGATGCCGTAATTCGGCATGCCCGGCTGAACATAGTTGTAGTTGTTGCCGACGAACGGACCGATCAACTGAGCGCTCATCGAATTCGCGAATGAAAGGATCGCAACGAAAACGGTCATCGCCGTAGTTCGTTTCAAGATCCACCTCCATGAGGGGCAGCGCGGCTGAAAAACTGCCGGATCAAACCACATCCATTATCCCTCACGACAGTTCACCGGCGCGGATACGGCGGCCACGCTTGCTGCACGCATGTGGTAAGCGACGCCGCGGGGGGCGCACTGGGCGACTCGCCGCCACAGTAGTATCGGACTTCCTTGGTCAAGTCAAACATTGCGGCGCAGCTTGCCAGGCTTTGCACGGTAAGGGCCGGCCTGTTTGAGCGCTATGAGTTGTCGCTAAGGATATGCCGTCTAAGAACCCTCATGGGGCAGTCATGTTGTGAGCACTGCTACCGCCTTGCGGGGGCGGAATGTTCTCAACACACGTAGCAGGTGGATCGTCTTAACACTTGCAGGAGGCTTCGCAGATGAAGATCCGCAAAACGTTTTGGATACTTTCGCCGGTCGTCTTGAGCCTGTTCCCGGGGCTGGCCGCGGCGCAACGGCAATTGGTGGCAACGCACGACGATATCCCCGTCCTGATTCCGGCGGGCGCCCAAGTCCCTCGCTGGACGAACAACCGGTTGGCCGGATGCGAACCTTGCGCGGGTGCTCCCATCCTTTATACCGCCGGCCGGCGGGGCAGCGGGAAACAGTGGCCCTTGATATCCCCGGCTCCGACCTTACAAACGTACGAGACGTGGGCGCCGGCTCGGACGGAAGTCTCGCCGCAGCGGGCGTTATATTCCGTGGGAATTGCCAGCATCAAATTTGGTGTAAATCTAGTGTGGAGGATCCGCTGCTCGATATCGGCAACGACATCCGTTCGCTAAGCGACTTCAAGCGCAAGACCGGCGAATTCGTGGACCGGGTGCGGGCCAGCGGTCATCCGCTAGCACTCACCATCAATGGCAAAGCCGAGCTTGTGGTGCAGGATGCCGCCTCCTGCCAGACGCTCGTCGATCGGGTGGATACGCTCGATGCACTCGAAGGGATCAAGCGGGGACTGGCTGACGTGTTCTCTCCACGTTGTTCACATTGCGGGTCTGTCGAGTTTAGGGGCGTAGGCGTCCGAAACACCGTCGAGAGAGCGGCCCACTGGTTTTTCCTGCCGTATCGGTGCTCCCTTTGCGGGAGGCACTTCTTCCTGTTCCGATGGATGGCTCCCGAAGCGGGCCTCGGTTAGCGAATCTACTGGGGTTGCCGAGAAGATCTTGCGGCGAACTCCCAGGGCGGACACTTCCTGGCAGACTCCACCAGCGCGCTGGCTTGCGGAGCCAGGCCGGCACGAGCATGCACGATCTTCACCCAGGGAGCATAGCCTTGTGAGGTTCGCCGGGCCGATTTTTGATTGGTGAACCCGGCGAACCGGCCCATATGACGCCAGTCGGCACTGGCCGGATCACCGCCGTAAGTGCAACCTGACAGCCGGGCGATCGTGGTGGCGATGAAAGGCTCCGGAGAAGAGCTGCACAGACGTGAACCCAGGCTTGCAGGTGACCGGGCCTGGTCTGGAGGACCAGGCAGGGATGATGGCCGTGCTGGAAGCATCCCAAGGACTCTGCGCGTGCTACCGTATCACACGGCGGCGAGCCAACGCTAGAAAACCCGTGAGTGCTCCGCCCAATAATCCGAGCGTCCCCGGTTCGGGAGCAGTGGATGAGTCGGAAGTGATCGGAGTCGAAAAATCGACCGTGCAAAACTGGCAATCGCTAAGCCCCAGGACAGTAGCATCAATCCAGTCGGCGTTGCCATCGATTCCGGACACCGTGCCCCATGGACCTACGCCATTTGTTCCCAAGCTATACACACTGCCGGTAGGCGTTACCCAGGGTTGCTGAGCGTTCGGGTCGGAATTCGCATTGTTGTAGACTGCCAGCCAATCAGTGGTGTCGGTCAGCATGGTCTGAGAGCCGTTGGCAAACTGAAAACCGGTATCGCTCAGATCGAACTGGCCGATGAGGGCGCCCGGGCCTCCATAGTTGATGGCTTCAACCTGCAGATAATACGTCTGTCCGGGCGTCAGAATGAAGTTGCTGAACGTGGACGTGGCGCCCCAATTACCGCCTTGCGCAACCAGCGTTCCCAGAACGGTGTTGTCGGTGCTGATATAAGCATAGAAGGCGTTGTCTGCCGTCAGATCGCCGCTGAGGGACGAAGCATTGGCACACTGAACGCATAAAATCGCCGCCAAACCTGACAAGGCGAGCACGATTGGAACCCTATGGAAAACGGCTTTGATCAAAAACCTAACCTCCGAATGTCAATCGCTCGGACATTGCTATCCTGCGTTTTTCAAGGCTAGCATTGGGCCTGGCGTTCGCGATGCTTACTTTGGTGGATAACCGCGGCGCATGAGTCCTGGTACTACGCCGCGGGTCGCCGGGCTGGGTGTCTGGTAAAGCCGATGCCGCCTTCGGCGCCGATTCGTAGTACCTGAGGAATTGCAGGGCCGTGCACGTATTGCTGCGCCTGCGGGAGGATCACCGATTCACGAGGCCGCGACGAGGCAAAGCCATCCTAGCGTGGTGCGTCATAAATAGGGACTCCCGGGGCGAGGGCTGTACTGCACCCCTCTCCTCGGGCTCCGCTGAGAAGAGTTGAAGGGCGTTAACTGCTAATTGTCAACAAAGCCGGGCTTTTGGTGCAGGATGCCGCCTCCTTCCGGACGCTCGTCGATCGGGTGGATACGCTCGATGCACTCGAAGGGATCAAGCGGGGACGGGCTGACGTCGAAGCTGGAAGTGTAACGCCACTCAAAGAGTTTGAGGCAGAATTCCGTAAGGGGCATGGCCTATCAAGTCGTCCTCGCTGATTCGGCGAAAGCCGATGCGAATCGCGTCTGCCGGTGGATGACTTCCGAAGCTCCTCTTCATGGCCCCAGGTGGGTTGAGGCACTCATCGTTTCCCTATATTCTTTGCAGCGGCTCCCATTCCGCTGCCCTTTGGCGCGTGAGGCCGAGTTGGCGAAGCCGGAGATTCGCTGTCTCCTGTTTGGCAAGCATCGTGAAGTCTCCGCATTCTTTACGAGGTGGATCGGAAGCGTCGAACGGTTTGGATCCTCCACACTCGCCATGGCGCTCGCCTCGACCTCGCGCCAGAAGAACTGACCCGATTGCCGGGTGACTCATGAACCGATCCGGCTTCAGTCGCGGGCCGGCCCGGGAGATCGGTGAAAGAATCGGCCAAAACATTTTGGTCTCTACTGTTTTGAAACATTTGCGCAACGCAGAAACTTTCAAAAACCGATTCATTCACGGCTTTGCGTAACGCAAATGCTCAGGGAACGAATTGCGGCCCGAGCGAATCCGGTCTATCGCTGCAGGAACGGATTGCGCCGCTTCTCGCGGCCGATGGTGGTGGCATCGCCGTGGCCGGGAAACACGATGGTGTCGTCTGGCAAGGGCATCAGCTTGTCGTGGATGGAGCGGATGATCTGCCGGCCGTCGCCGCCGGGCAAATCGGTGCGGCCGATGCTGTCGCGGAAGAGCGTGTCGCCGGCGATCAGCTTCTGCTCGGCGGGGGCATAGAGGCTGATGCTGCCCTGGGTGTGGCCGGGGGTGTGGAGCACGTGGAATTCGGTGGCGCCCACCAGGATGCGGTCGCCGTCCTTGGCGGGAGCGTCGATGGCCACCTGGTCGGGTTGCGGCATGCCGAGCCAGGTGGCCTGCACGGGGAGCATCTTCTGCAATTCGGCGTCGTTGAGATTCATATAGACGGGAGCGCCGGTGGCCTGCTTGAGCTTTTGCGCGCCGCCGATGTGATCGATATGCGCGTGAGTGATCACGATGGCGGTGACCTTGAGGCTGTGGCGGGCGAGGATTTCGAGAATGCGCGAGATCTCGTCGCCGGGGTCGACGACCATGGCCTCGCGGGTTTGCTCGTCGCCGAAGACCGAGCAGTTGCATTGCAGCGGGCCGACGGGCAGAATCTCGTGGATCATGCGGCGCCCAAGAGAGCTTTTTCCGCGGCATCGGGAAAGCGGTCGATGACCGTGAGGCAGGCGCGGACGGCGCTGGGCGGCTGCGCGCGGCCAAGCCGCCAACACTGCAAGGTTCGGACGCTGAAGCCGAACCGCCTGGCGAACTGCGATCGCGAAAGGCTTTGAGTGGTTCGGATCTGGCTGACGTTGACGGGGCCGGGGACCTCGTATCGGCGCCTGATCAACTGAATTTCGCCGCGGACGCGGGCGATTGCCGCTTTGAGGACTTCGATGGCGCCTCTCCCGGCAGCGCTCATCGTTTGCCCCTGCCGGGGCGGTTACTCGCGCTCGTTTTCTTTACGGGTGCGTCCATTACCCTGGTTATACGGAAACTTCCGTATAGATGTCAAACTGGGGTGCGTAACCGATCTGGGGGAGACGGCTTCAGGGGCTTGACTGCCCTGGCCAAGTACGTGGCGCACGCACTCATGCGTGCAGCGTTCACACTCGTGTGAACGCGACATGTTTCACTGCTCCCTTTTCCCGTCGCCTGACAGTCTTCAGAGCCGGAGGCGCCGGCGCATACCTTGCGCTTCTACACGTGATGGTTTAACCTGT
This sequence comes from Bryobacterales bacterium, assembly GCA_003135055.1. GTDB lineage: Bacteria > Acidobacteriota > Terriglobia > Bryobacterales > Bryobacteraceae > PALSA-243. The sequence continues at coordinate 15,805 of PLDF01000195.1, forward strand.
AGAAGCTGGAGGTATAGGCCATGACGGCGAAATCGGATCTTCCCCAGGGCACTCTCGACCTGTTGATTCTGAAAGTGGTCGCCCTCGGCCCCGTTCACGGATACGCTATCGCGCAGCGCCTGCAACAGGTCTCGCGCGATGTCGTGCAAGCGCCGCAAGGCTCGCTTTATCCGGCGTTGCACCGGCTCGAAAACCGCGGGCTTCTGGCAGCGGACTGGAAGGAGACCGAGACCGGGCGCGAAGCGAAATTCTATCGCCTGACGCGCCAAGGCAAGGCGCAGCTCAAAACCGAAGCCGCAAGCTGGCTCCGGTTGACGGAAGCTGTCGGGCTTATCCTCGGACTGTCCAGTGGAGGCGCGGAATGAGCTGGTGGCATCGTCTGTGGCGGCGGAGCCGGATGGAAGAGCAGCTCGAAAAAGAGCTGCGCTTCCATATCGAACAACACGCGGCCGATCTGATGGAGCATGGCCACAGTCCTGCGGCGGCGCAGCGGCAGGCCAGGCTCGCTCTGGGCGGTCCGGAGCAGGTCAAAGAGCATTGCCGCGATGCCCGCGGCACGCGCTGGCTTGAGGACCTCTGGCAGGATTTCCGCTATGCCCTTCGCACCCTGCGGCAACGGCCGGGGTTTGCGGCGGTCGCCCTCGCAACGCTGGCCCTCGGCATCGGCGCCACCACCGTCATGTTCACCGTCGTCAACGGCGTTCTGCTGAAGCCATATCCATTTCCCCAGCCCAGCCGCCTGGTCAGCCTCCAGGAAAAGACCGATTGGAGCACGCCGTTCGGCAATATGTGGGCATTTACATACCCCAACTATCTCGATTGCAAGCGTGAAACCCGCTCTCTGGGCATGGCGTCGTGGCGTTGGAACGGTGGCACGGTGAGTGAGCCCGGTGAAGCCGGGTTCGTCGTCAGCTACGAGGTCTCGTCCGAAATGTTCTCCATCCTCGGCGTTCCGCTCTGGAAAGGGCGGCCAATCCTTCCCGAGGACGACCGGCCCGGCGCGGCGCCCGTAGCCATTGTCAGCCAGGGTTTGTGGCAGAGCCGCTTCGGCGGAAGCCCATCGGCCATCGGTAGAACGCTGGTCTTCGACGGAAAGCCGTATACCGTCGTCGGAATCCTTCCCGAAGGTTTCCGGTTGGGAGACATGGCGGAGATGTTCACGCCGCTCGGTCAAAACACGGCGGCGTTTATGCAAAATCGCCAGGCGCACGCCGGCTTCAATGTTTGGGCGCGCCTGCGGCCCGGCGCGACGCTGGGCCAGGCGCAGGCGGAACTCGCCGTGATTGGCCGCGAGCTGGCCGAGCAGTACCCGAAAACCAATAAAGGCCGTACGTTCGTTGCCGAGCCGCTTCGTCCCGACGTTGGCGACGCACGCTCCACGCTCTGGCTGCTGCTGGCCGCTGTCACGCTGGTGCTGTTGGTCGCCTCCGCGAATATCGCCAGCCTGCTGCTGGCGCGCGCAGTTTCGCGTGAGCGGGAACTCGCCATGCGCGTCGCGCTCGGGGCGGGTCGCGGCCGGCTGGCGCGCCAATGTCTCACCGAGAGCGCGGTGCTGGGGCTTGCGGGAGGCGCGCTCGGGATCGTGCTTGCGGCCATTGGCGTCCGGCCGTTCGTGGTCTTCTGGCCCGGCGCTCTGCCGCGCGCCGAAGAGGTCCAGGTGGATTGGCGCGTGCTGCTCTTCGCCCTCGCCGTCTCGCTCGTGAGCGGGATTCTCTTCGGACTGGCGCCCGCCCTCCGCGTTCCAGCGCGCGCCCTCGACCGGACCCTCCGTTCCGGAGCGCGCACCGTTACCGGAAGCTCGCGTCGTCTTCACGGCGCTTTTGTGATCTCCGAGATTGCACTGGCGTTGGTGCTGCTGGTCTGCGCCGGGATGCTCGGGCGCACGCTGCTGCGGTTGTCTTCGCTCGATCCGGGCCTGAACATCCGGAACGTACTCACCGCCCGCACGGCGCTTTCGCCCGCCACGCTCGCCAGCCCGGCGCGAACGCGCGCCGCGTGGAGTGACGTCCTCGATCGCGCGCGCCGCGTGCCGGGCGTGCAAGCGATTGCGATGGTCGATACCGTCCCGATGCGCGAAGGCAGCAACCCGATCGGCTACGCCACCACCGCCGCCGCCGTGCCCCAAGACCAACAGAAACTCGTCCTCGCAAACAGCGTGACGCCCGAGTATCTCAAGGTTATGGGCATCCCGCTGCATGAAGGCCGGTTCATCAGCGACCATGACCGCCCGGACACGGAATCCGTCGCGGTGATCGATGAGGTCATGGCGCATCAAGCTTTTGGCGGACAGCGTGCCATCGGCAAACAGCTTTGGATCGGGATCGGCCCCGATCCCGTGACCGTGGTTGGCGTCGTGGGCCACGTCCGCCAATGGGGACCCGCCACCGACGATCAAGCCAAGGTGCGCGCCCAGTTGTATTATCCGTTTGCCCAGGTCCCGGATAATCTCTTACGCCGCTGGTCCGAGCTCATGTCGATCGCCGTCCGCACCAGCGTCGAGCCATTAGGCATGATCGACCTGCTGCGCCATCAGTTGCGCGGGGCCGCCAACGATCAGGTGCTTTACCAGGTCTACTCCATGGAGCAGCTCGCCAGCGATTCGCTTGCCCGGCAGCGCTTTCTCTTGCTGTTGTTCGGCATCTTCGCCGGCCTGGCTTTGCTGCTGGCCTGCATCGGCATTTACGGTGTGCTGGCCTACCTGACCAGCCAGCGGGTGCCGGAGATCGGCGTCCGGATGGCGCTCGGCGCAAGCGCGGGTGAAGTGATGCGGCTGATCCTCCGCCAGAGCCTCGCGATGATCGGCATAGGCGTCGCCATCGGTATATCCGCTGCAATGGCGGCGGCGCGTCTGTTGGTACGGCTAGTCGAGGGAATGCAGCCCGCGGAGCCATCGACTTTCGCGATCACCGTTGCCGTGCTGGTAGTTGCCGCCCTTTTCGCCAGTCTAGTACCGGCCCGCCGGGCGAGCCGGATCGACCCGATGCGCGCCCTTCGCCAGGACTAATAATGTAGGACAGGCCTCCTGGCCTGTCCGCCGGCTTTCAGCCGGCGCTCTTCGCCTCGCGATACGCCGGTCTCTGCCGCAAGAGACGCTCCCCTGCTCGCGTGAAGTCGACCCGCGCGCGCGACAGGCACCAGAGTGCGCATGTTGCAAATGTCGTGGCTCCGATAAAGCCGTCCGCATCTGAGCCACGACCGTGAGGGAGTGGTCTGGCCCCCCTGCTAATCTACGGCGCAACCAGCCCGGCGCGGATGGCATAACGCACCATGCTGGCGGTCTCATGAACTCCGAGTTTCTCCAGAATCCTGCTCCTGTGCGAATCGGCGGTTTTGTAGCTGATGCCCAAATTCGCGGCGGCTTCCTTGGTCGATCTGCCGTTGGCGATGAGCACCAGTACCTGGCGCTCGCGTTCCGTCAGCGAGAAAACCATGCGCACGGATTGGTCGTCGGGAGTGAAGTAGCTGGGTTTGCGGCCGCTGACATCCCACGCCGAACCCAGAAAGCCTACAAAATCTTTGGTTTCGTTGTAGACCGGGGAGCCGACGCTTTCCACCCAGCAGAATTCGTTCGCCGCCGAGCGCATGCGGTACTGCATGCGGAAGCGCTGGCGGGCGCTGAACGATTTCAAATAGGTTTCGAGGCACAGGTCGCGGTCGTCCTGGTGTAGACCCTGGGTCCAGCCGTTGCCGGCCTCTTCTTCCAGCGTGCGGCCTCGGAACTCGAGCCAGGCTGGGTTAAAATACCAGTGAAGCGCGTCCGGTCCGGCCATCCAGATCATGGCGGGAGACGCGTCGGCGAGAGAAATAAAGCGTTGCTCGGCGGAACGCTTGGCTTGCCGGAGTTCCTCCTCCAGATCGGCCAGCCGCTTTTGAAGCGCGGCAACTTCGTTGAGATCCGGCCCAGGGGCCATGTCGTACCCAAATGCTGCCATCGTACTATTCATCATAGTTCAGGTAGTACTAAACGTAAAGTACTATTTTTAAAAAAAATAACACTTGACTATAGCTGGAAAATACGCTAAGTGATTGACGCGATTAAAGCCTGATTCCATTAAATCAGTGGAACTTTTCCCGCCTTTGAGGGAATCTAAAGATAGATCGATGAAGGCGATACGCCAGGAAACGGACGAAGATCTCCTAATACGGTTGCGCCGCGGAGACGAGGCGGCGTTTCTGGCTCTCTACCGGAAGCGGCAAGCCGCGCTATACCGCTTCGCGCTGCAAATGAGCGGCTCGGCCGGGGCCGCGGAGGATATTACGCAAGAAGTGTTTCTTGCGTTGCTGCGCGGCGAGTGCGGATTCAATCCCGAGCGCGGATCGCTTTCCGGCTACCTGTTCGGTATCGCGCGCAAGCTGGCATTGCGGCAAATGGAGCGGGGCCGGGTGGATGTGGCTTTGGAACCGGAAGCCGAGGACGCCACACTGCCGGAATTAGCGGTTAATGACGATACCCTGGCGGATTTGACGCACCGGGAGGGAATCGAAGCGTTGCGCCGCGCCGTGGCGGCATTGCCGCGGCGGTATCGCGAAGTCGTGGTGCTTTGCGATCTGGAGGAAGTGGACTATGCCGACGCCGCGGCGGCGCTCGGTTGCCCCATTGGCACGGTGCGTTCCCGGTTGCATCGTGCGCGGGCGTTGTTGCTCGAGAAATTGAACAAGGAGCGTCCTAAGCCGGTAGGCGCGCTCAAGCCGGTGAGGTGTGCAATATGAACTGCGCGGAATTTTGGAACGAAATGCCGGAGCTTGCTTCCGGCGGCGGCTTGCTGCACGGGCACGAGCCCGAGCACGAGCATGAGCACTTAAGGCAATGCCCGCGGTGCGCCGGGCTCATCGACCGGCAGCGGCGGTTAGCGTCGGGGTTGCGTACCATGGCGCACGAAATGCGCGCGGTGGCGGCCCCGCCGCGGGTGGAAGCGAACCTCATCGACGCGTTTCGCGCGGAGATGGCGCCGGCCGGCCCGCGTCTGTCGCGGATAGGAAGGTTGCCGGTATTTTCCTGGGCTGTGGCTGCGGCGGCTGTGCTTGCAATGGCCGTATGGGTGGCTCCCACATGGGTGGCTCAACGGCGCCACGCGGCTCCGCCAGCCGCGCACCATACCCCGGCGGCGCAAGTGGAGTTGGCCTCACTGGTGGACGATGGGGCCGACGACGACGGTTTCATTCCGCTTCCCAACGCCGAGCGGGTGGGTCCCAACGACGATGTGCATGTGGTGCGGATGGAGCTGCCGCGTTCGGCGATGCTGGCGGTCGGTCTGGACGTGAGTCCGGAGCGGGTTTCCGAGCGGGTCGAGGCGGAGGTCATGCTGGGGCCGGATGGGCTGGCGCGCGCGGTGCGGTTTGCGGATGAACCGGGGACTTACTGATATGTGGACGAATATGCGTGCGGCCGCGAGCGGGATCGCGATAGGGATCGCTCTGGTGGTCTTGACGATGGGCGCCTGGGCTCAAGGTCCGCCGCCGGGACGTGGGCGCGGATGGTTCGGTCCCGATGCCGGCCCGGGCGCGCGCTTTCTGGGCGCGGAACCGGGAATGCCGGGCCGTGTGGTCAAGAATGCGCCGTTTACGGGGGATTTGATCACCGAGACTATGCAGACGCTGGGCGACGGCAACCGCATTCACCAGACGGCCACCGCGCACATGGTTCGGGACAGTGAGGGACGCACGCGGCGGGAACAGTCGTTGAGCGGGCTGGGCGCGCTGGGTTCGCCTTCCGGTAACGCCCAGGCGATTTTTATCGACGATCCGGTGGCGGGCGTGAATTACGCGCTGAATCCGAAGAACCATACGGCCACCAAATCGGCGGTGATGCCAAGAGGCCGCGGCGGACGTTCCGGGACGCCGCCGAACGCAGCTTTTCGCGGTGGAAACCGGCAGGAGCAAGACGCCAAGACGGAAGCGTTGGGACGCCAGACTGTAGAGGGGCTTCCGGCCGACGGCACGCGGATTACGGTGACGATCCCTGCGGGCCGGATGGGCAACGATCTGCCGATTCAGGTGGTGACGGAACGGTGGTATTCGCCGGATCTGCAAATGAATATCCTGACCAGGCGCACAGATCCGCGCACGGGCGAGACCGTGACTAAGTTAACGAATGTCAGCCGAGCCGAGCCCGCGCATTCATTGTTTGAGGCCCCGGCGGATTATAAGGTGAGCGATTACTCGCGGGGGCAGAAGCCGTAAGGGTCACTCAGCGGAATTGAGTGACAGCCGATGTGGGGCAGGTTGCCATCCCGACGCCACTTACTTTGCCGGATGTGAGGTCGTGTGAGGTGGGACAGACGATCGTTTTTTGTCGTCTGTTACCGAGGGCCTTCGGCCCGCGAAATTTCATGAAAAACCCCGTGGCGCTCAGGGAATTTCCCGATATGCGAGGTGGTTTTTCGACCCTGTTGGGATGGGCGTTCCGCCCGCGAAACTTCATGAAAAACCTCGCGAGGCTCGGGGGATTCCCGGATGTTCGGGATGGTTTTTCGCCCCTGTCGGGTGGCCGTACTTTAGCGAGGCCGATCCTTCGCCGCTTCGCCAGGATTGGCTGCCCCACAATTTGTGCAGAAGGTCGCCGGGAGCCAAAGTAAGTGGCATTGGGTTGTCGCCCTGCGGCCGATTGGGGGCGCCCTCTGGGCCCTGCCTGCCGCTGGCGCCCAATAATATCTCCGGACCAATGGTCGTCGTTTGCGGCTTAACGCTATATGAGTCAGGACGCCATCCTTGGATGCCCTTCTGGCGGCAGTTGCCAACCGCCGCTGTCACTCTTGTCAGCGAGACTCAATTAGGGGGACATCGTCGTGCTATCGAATTGGCCTGTCCGGTCCGCAATCCGCCTATGACCCCTGAATTTGGACAATCGTCTTTTGCTCGTCTGCTAGAGTAACTATCGCCTCTGCTGTCGTTTCCGGATTTGCCGGCCAGAGTTTCGCCCACGCGGGCGGGCTCCGGCAGCCTCGCATAGCGTCGTCATATTGCCGGCGTAATTAGTCCTGAGAAGGAACGACAATCTTAATTGTTGAGTCACAACCGTCAAGCCTAGTGTTATAATCCATCAGGTTTTCCGCCGCACTCTCACGGCGACGTTGATCGAGATCGGAATAGAAGGCTGTCAAGTGCCCAGCTTCATCTGTCAGGCCGGCCTTGAACGCATACCTATAATTGCCTTTGGTAACGGGGGCGGCTGGTTGTTGGCGTAAGTTGCGCGTAAGTTGGCGTATCCGATGGCTGGAAAGATTTTCAATATTCGGTGACCGGGCTCGGAGGAGAAAACGAGGCCGGGCGGCCATAGGAGAAGATAGAGGATTGCGAGGGTAATTATTCCGATGGGGGGACAAGAGTTATGCGCGATTGGCGAGATATCAAGGGGCTTAGGGCTGTCGATTTGACGCAGAGACGCTGAGGGGCGGAGTTCAGCGCGGAGGAAGCCACCAACCTGGAAGAGTCGAGCGCCATCTGGTGTGCGACCGTGCGGACGGAAACGGCGGGAGCGAAACAGACATACTGTTACGATGAAGAGAACCGGATGACGGAGCCGGCGGCCGACCACTGGACGGGACGGCGAATTATGTGTATGACCCGGACGGACGGCGGGTGCAGAGGTGGACGGGCGGAGCGTGACGACGGAATGGCGAAATTGGCGGCGGAATGCGCGGGGACGAATACTGCGGTGAGGAAGTACTCCATGTACGACAGGCCTCCCGGCCTGTCGCCGCCCCGTGACGCCCGGCCTTTTCGTGGCCGCCAGCCTCATGATGATCGGCAGCGGCGTTGTGACGCGCGGCGGTATGCTCGTGGTGTTCGGCCGCTTTGCGGTGGTGATCGATTCTCTCTTGCAACATTAGCGAACTTCTTTCCAGGATCGAGCGGACCTCTTTGGAAGGATAATTTTTGAATAATTACAAACAAATCACACAACCGTGAACAAGGGTTTCAATGCGATTTTCATTTGCTGCCGCCGGCATTCGTAGGGCAGGTTGCGAACCGGTTGAAACCCGCGGCGGATTTTGAATCCGCCTCTGGTTAATCCGCATGGCGACTCAGAGCCCACGTTTGCCGCCTGCTCGCAGGAGCGCCTCAAAGCCCCGGTTGCGCCGGCTACGCCTTTCCGGAAAACGTATACAGTCCGACAGCGTTTCTACGGAGTGACGTCCCGCCCGTGTGGCCGCCAACGGGCGCAAGCGCGCCTATCGGGAGTAGCTTGGCGAAATTTTCCAGAAGGGGGGCGCTTGTTGGTGGGAATTTATCAACGGAATCGACGGGGATAGCCCCAAGCATCTGCTGCGCCCCGCGTTGAACCATGCCGCACGATTGCGGCCTCATCGAGAAGTGTTGGTTAACACGCGCAACTCCTCCCGCGCGTAAACCGGCGCGCACCATGACCGAACCTGCCCGGCCGCGGAAGACAGCTGGGAAGGAAGTCAAGGAGAGGGATCGCGAGGCGATTCGGCCGTGAAGTCTCACATTGAATCAGACCCGAAGAGGACGGAAAATCACAAAATAAGCTCTATCCAAATAATACAAATAATTCATTTGCAGAAGCAGCAATGTAGTGCAATAATCTCTTCACTCGTGCGGACTTGGGTAAATTCCGGCCGAGCAAGGAGAAGTATGCTGGTGGATGGTTTGCGGCGAGCCGGCCTGTCCGGATTTCCGGGAATTGCCCTTTTGGGTTTCTCGACCCTGCTAGTCATCGCCGTGGCCGCTTTCGGTCAGAACACAACAGCCACGGCGGCGGCTCAATGGTTTTCGAAGCCTTCCGAGCTTCCAAAGGATGTCTTCGATCTGCCGGAGTTCGATGGCTTCCGCACGGGCGGAAATCTCGACGTATCAAAGGCGCAAGCTTATCTCGACTCTCTGAGCGACACGAATCTGCCTGCCGCCCAGCGGCTCTTCGACATCCTGTCCTGGAAGGCCTTTGTCGCCCTCAACTGGCCCGCCGCCTCAAATGGCGAACCGGACCAGTCGAAGAGCTTCGGTGGCATTAGCCCCGCCACGCCGCTCGTCTGGGAGTTCTGGCAGCAAACCTCGAACGTCTTTCTTCCAAACGGCCAGAAGCCCGCGTGGGCGCCGTCGGCGAGCCACCCACTCGACCACTTCAAGGCGGGATGGCGCCAAACCGCAACGGTCAATGAGGGCAAGCAGGCGTTCTCCGGCCCGCTGGTGGATCAAGAGGGCCGCTGGGTGCATTACGTCTCCTTCATGAATCGGGTCGAATTCGATTACCTGGTGAAGAATGAACTGTACAATCTGGAAGGCCAGGCGGAATTTGTCCGCGCCAACAAGATCGAATTTCCCGAAAACGGGGACGGTACTTACGGCGCGATCGAGATCAAGCTGGCATGGAAAATTCTGACGGCCGCAGAAGCGGCCAGCAACCGCTTTCTGGTGAAGCGCCTGCCGGTTGTACGATACCGGCCCGCATCGGCCTCGACTCCCGATGCGACCCCTCCCGCTCACGTGTCGGGGCGCACCAGCGACAACGGCAATAGTGCGGCGCCGATCGAGACGCTCGGACTTATCGGCATGCACATCGCGATGCGCACGCGCTCGTCGCCGCAATGGATCTGGGCGACGTTCGAGCAGATCGACAACACCCGTCTCGACCTCGGTTCGGGAGACGCGAAGCATCCCTTGCCAAACCGTCCCAGCCTCTCGAATCCGGACAAACCCGATGCGCTGCCGTTCGCCAATCTGCGGCCCGATTTCAACGCCGCAACGACGGGCGGCGCGCCTCCCAGCGATTGGGATGAGAGCCGTCCGATTCCTCCCGTCGAGGTTCTGCGGCTTGTTCCTCCGCCGCAGGGCACGCAAAAGATCAATAACCTTGCGCAGACGTTCCTCGGCTCCAAGAATTCTATCCTCCGCTACTACGAGCTGAACGGGACGCAATGGCCAAGACATCCGAAGGCCCCCGCCATACCCGGCGGGCAAGGGAGCGCCCCCGACAGCATCTCGCGCAAGATGCCCGGGCAGATGGCGCCCGTGTATCTCACCAACGCCACCATGGAAACCTATTTTCAGAACGGATTTCAGCCGGCCGCGCCGCTGGAGCAGGATAACCGGACCACGCTGATCTTCGACACCACGCCGGTCTTCGGCACCGAAAGCTGCGTGGGCTGCCACTATTCGGCCGGCGCGTGCATCGGCTTCAAAAAAGATTCGGCCGGCAAACTCGCGCTGGATTCGAACGGCAACAAGATTCCTATCTTCGGAGAGAACGCCAACGGGGGCTCGAACGCGAACGCCAACTTCAGCTGGCTTCTGCAGCTCGAAGCGAAGTCGAAGAGCCCGAAGCGCTGAAACTCCGGTTTTTGAAGCGCCGCGCAAGCCTGTAAGTACGACGAGGATTTTCGATTATGTCCAGCTTTCAGTACGTCAACGTCAAGCAATTCACCCCGAGCGCCATGCAGTGGACCAGCCTCGCCAACGTCTCGTCCTCCGGGCGAAACGGCAACGCCTTCACGCTGGGCATGTCCGCCGGTCCCGGTCCCGTCATTACGTTCCTTTCGAACAGCGCCTTCCGCGTCCGATTCAACCCCGCTCCCGGCGCGAATCTGACGAACGATATCTCCTACGCCGTGGTGAACCGCAGCCTCGGACCGGTGGCTCTCGCCGTCAACGAGACCGGCGGGTCCCTCGAAATCGACACCGGCGTCATTCGCGTCGTCGTCAACAAGAACCCCTATGCTCTATCGGTATTCCGCGGCGGCCAGCTTATCCATACGGATACGCCGTCTTACAACATCGTCTATATACCGGGGCAGGAAGTAATCGCGAATTTCAAAGTCCTCCCCGCTAACGCCCTATATGTGGGCTTTGGCGAAAAAGCGGGCAGCCAGTTGGTGAAGAACAGCTTCACCATGACCTGCTTCAACTATGACAATTTCAAGTATTCCGCGGCCGCCGTTCCCACCAACGCCGGCCCGCTCAATCCCAGCGATCCGTTGTATTGTTCGGTTCCGCTGCTGATTGAAACCAATCCCAACCCGGTGAATGGCCCCGCTTACAGCTACGGAATTTTTTTCGACAACACCGCCCAGAGTTACTTCGACGTTGGCGCCGACGCGGATATGGTTGGAAGATACTATTTCGGGGCGCTATACGGAGATCTGGATTACTATTTCCTCTACGGCGCGGATGTTCCCGCCGTGGTCGAGCAGTACACCAACCTGACCGGGCGCCCCACGCTTCCGCCGCGCTATGTCTTCGGCTTCCATCAGGGCGCGTACGGATACTATGACGAGAACATCCTGATGCAGGTGGCCGGAACCTACCGCTCGAAGCAGATACCGATCGACGGCCTGCACATCGACGTCGACTTTCAGGACAACTACCGCACCTTCACCAGCAGCAACAAGAAGTTTCCCAACGCGCAGCAAATGTTCGCCACGCTGCGCCAGATGGGCTTTAAGTGCAGCACCAATATTACGCCTCTCATTAATCGCGATCCGTTGGACGAGAATAACAGCCCCACGCCCCCTTACCCGGCGCTGGTCAGCGGGCAAGCCCTCAACACTCCGGGACTCGCGCCAGGCGCCTTCATCTACGATACGCGGGCTGGCGGCGGCCCCAATCCCCGGCTTTTCCCCGGCCAGGTTGGCTACGGCAATAACAACAATTTCAACCCTTTCAATCAGCCGGCTCTGACTGCGACGGGCTTTTACCCGGATTTCGGACGGCCGGATGTACAACAGTGGTGGGGACAGCAGTACGCCTACCTGATCCAAACCCTGGGGCTCGATATGATTTGGCAGGACATGACCTGCCCCGCCCTCCAGTCGGCTTACAACACCTTCCCTCTCGACCTGATGGTTACTTTCTTCGGCCAATATGTCGAAGTGGCGAAGAACCACAATTCGTATGTGCTCAACCTGCTGAAAGCCACCTTCGAAGGCCTTGCCGCCCTGCGCCCCGGCCAGCGCAACTTTATTATCGCCCGCGGCGGTTTTGCCGGCATGCAGCGGTACGCGGGGCTTTGGACCGGCGACTCCGCCTCGGACTGGAGCTTTCTCCGGATCAACATCCCCGAGGTCCTCAATCTGGGACTCTCGGGCATTCCCATCTCAGGTTGCGACATCGGCGGATTTGCCACCGGCAACATTCCCGATGGCACCACCCAGGCAACCGTGCATCCTTCGACGCTGGGGGGCCAGCTCACGCAGGGCATCACTAACTATGAGCTCCTCACTCGCTGGATGATCCTCGGCTCGTTCCTGCCCTGGTACCGCAACCATTACGACGGATATAACAAGCAGTTTCAGGAACCGTGGGCCTATGGCGAGCCCGTCCCAACCAATTGCCGTTATTTCGTCGGCCTGCGTTATCGCATGCTGCATGTCTACTACAGCGCCATGCGCCAGTCCACGATCACCGGGATGCCGGTCGCGCGCGCCCTCTTCCTCAACGATCCGAACGATATCGAGGTTTACAATTATCTCGACGATCAGTTCTTTGTCGGCTCCGATATCCTGGTCGCTCCGTTTGTGGACCAGCATGAAACGGCATCGCCGCCCTCAAGCCCGGTTCGTAACGTCTATCTGCCGAAAGGGAGCGACTGGTACGCATTCAAAGACAACATGATGCCGCTCGATGCCCTCATTTCCGGCGGTACTCTGGTGACTAACTGGTATGGGCCGCTGACCAACTCGAACCCGTTGTTTCTGATGCCGATCTACGTCCGGTCCGGCGCCGTCGTTCCCATGCGCGAGCTGGAACAGTTTGTCGGACAAGCTTCGCCGAATCCGGTCACGTTCAACATCTACCCTGGTCCGGACAGATCGACGGAGCTCTATCTGGACGATGGCATCAGTAACAATTACCAGAACGGCGCATTCAGAACCACGGTCGTGAGCCATCAGGGCATCCTCAACGGTCAGAGTGTGCGCGTGCTGCGCACTCACGATAACTATTCGCCGCCGGAGACCTTTTACTTCGTAAGTTTTCTCGGGACCAATCCTCCGGTTTCCGTTACCGCAGCCGGGGCTCCGTTGCCGGACGTGCTCACGGCACAGGCTCTCGCAGCCGCCGGGGCGAATTCGTATTACTACAATGCCAGCATCAAGACGACCTTTCTGAAGATTTTCGATAGCGCGCCGGATATCACGTTGGAGGTAATTTTCTAGCCATGAGTCGCCGACTTTTCCCAAACGATCCGCCTTGGATCGCCTTCAAGAAGGACTTCCGGCATCTGGTTCACGGCGACCTTGCGCCCGGCCGGAAGGTCAAGATTCTCTACGATGCCGCGCGTCTGCCCGCGGAGCGCTCCGAAGAGAATGGCGCAAAGGCATGGACCATCAAAGCGTTCTATAAGTTCGTGGAACAAGGCCCGGTTCACCAGGTCGATTTGTGGACCGAAAGCGGCGCCATTCAGACCAAGATGTCGAACGACACGGCCGAGGGCGCCATAATGGTTTGCCGGATCGACATTCCTCCCGACGTGGATCACGTCACTCTCTGGTTTCTGAACACTGGAAAATCGGGCGCCGAATACTGGGACAGTAACTCTGGCCGGAACTATATCTTCCGGTTCGTGGTGCAAGATTTCGACGTCGACACGGTCCAGGTGATTCCCGATCCTGGGAAGCCCCAAGCATGGTTCCGCGTCGAGTTGACGGCTTCGCCCGACATATCGAGTGTTGGCGTGTCGTACCGGATCGCGAATGCGTCCCCGCCGGCTGACGCGCGCGAATATCTGGCCCTGACGCCCGCGGGGCCGCCAAGTCCGTCGGGAAAGCAAAAGTGGTCCGGGTCCGCGCCCGTACCTGAGAACGCCGTGGTTAAATTCAGCTTCCAGTACTCCGCCTGGGGAAACGACCATGAGGATACGAATGGCGGTAACGACTACGTCACATGGCCCGGCGCTGCGTACGACCCCCAAACCGGGGTTTTGTAACCCGATCCGGTAAGTGGAGCCGAAATGGTCTCGATCCGTATTGGCGCGGGACCGAAGCGCGTACACACGATTGTGTGAACGCGGCACGCATGAGTGCGTGCGCCACGAGCTCGACTCCGCACGCAAGAGAGCGTTGACAAATCTAAGCTAAGTAGGCCGCTTCAATCCTGGGCCGTGTCACAAGAGTTCCCGCCCACGCTCTTCGAAGGTGCGAAGGTTTGAGATCTGGGGAAAGCGCTGGGACGCCTCCGGATCGCAATCATACACCTCCAATGAGACAATCTGGTCCCCGCGCCCCATAGAATCAGGCCTGCCTGTTGACCGTCCGAATACACTGCCAGGGCGTCGGCGATAATGCGGGCTCCGCGCGCGCCATCCGGCCGGAAATCCAGGCTGGAACACCCGCAACCGCATCCTCCAACCACCCGCAACCCTTCCACCGGCTGTAGCCGAAAGGCCGCTACATCGCCAACTGGCGCGTGATCGAGAAGCCATCCAACGACGGCAGCTTCAATCGGTGCGACAGTTCGCTCCATGCTTGTGGTCTTCTGTTTCCATCGTACCCGACAACTGGATTTGATGATCCTGTTCTGTGTGACCATAGTTAAGAGCGGAAAGCGATGCGCGGCTTCGACGCCATCGCCATTAACATGCGGCGGAAGATCGTCGGATTTCACCGGGACGAGTCTCAAGATTGGGTGGCTGAGCTACAGTGCGGGCACACACAGCACGTCCGTCACAATCCCCCCTTTATGAACCGGCTCTGGGTAACTGCTCCCGAAGGCCGTGCAAGCTTTATCGGTCATGAATTGGACTGCCGCCGATGCGATGAAGAAACTCGCCCGACGGCCTGAAGCAGTTACAAAGACCGCTCACGAATTCCCGATCAGTATCCCCGTAATAAACACCAGCAGCCCGCCCAGACCCACCTGTAGCGCTGCCGAAAGCGGGGGCGTGTCCATGTAATGATTGCGAATCCATGAGATGATGCCGAGCTCTATAATCACCACCACGATGGCCACCGTCATGGCGGCGTGAAAGCTGGGCAGCAGAAACGGCAGCGTGTGACCGATGCCGCCCAGCGCGGTCATCAAGCCGCAGACGCCGCCGCGCACCCATGGGTGCCCGCGCCCCGTCAGACTGCCATCGTCGCTGAGCGCTTCCGCAAAGCCCATGCTGATTCCCGCGCCCAGCGACGCGGCGAGGCCGACCAGAAAAGCATCGTGGGTTTGGTGCGTCGCGCCGGCCGCGGCGAAGACCGGGGCGAGCGTGGAGACCGAGCCATCCATCAGACCGGCCAGACCCGGCTGCACGATCTGCAGCACGAAGAGGCGGCGGTTGGCCTCGGCTTCGTTGGTCAGCCCTTCGGCGTTGAGGTTGCCTTTGCCCAGCTCCTCGGCGCGCTCTTCGTGATGCCGCTCTTCCTGCACCAGGTCGTCCAGCAGTTGGCGCAGGGAGGCGTCCTGCGTGCGTGCGGAAGCGCGCTCGTAGAAGCGGCGCGTCTCCGCTTCCATGGCGCTCACCTGATCGCGGACGGCTTCGAGCCGCAACGGCCGCGTGAGCCAGACGGCCTTGCGGCTCACGAAGCCGCGGACGTCCTGCCGGCGCACCAGTGGAATGTGGTCGCCAAATTTTTCGCGGAATAGTTCGATCAGGCGGCGGCGGTGCGTGGACTCTTCCTCGCGCATTCCGTCGAAGATGGCGGCGGTGGAGGGGAAATCCTGTTTGATCTCGTGAGCGTAATCGGCGTAGACACGCTCGTCTTCTTCTTCGAGGCCGATGGCCAGAGCGAGAATCTCGCGTTCGGTGAGGCTGTCAAAGCTGCGCATCACAAATAGGATGCCGCGAAACGCCTGTTCAATGCCACGGGGGAGTCTGGCCGGGCCAGGGCGATAGTCTGAGTCCTCAACGCGGAGGCGCGGNNACTCCGCGCCTCCGCGTTGAAGGCCAATCCTCGCTTACGGACGCGTCGCCGGACGCGCGTGCTAGCATCAACCCATGGCCCTGGCAGATTTAACCAAGCAGATTGCGCAGCAGGCGCTGCTCTCCGCCACTGCGCCGTCGAAGGAGCCGCCGGCCACATCCACAGACCCCCTCGGCGGCGTGATTCTGGGCCAGATCGCCGCCATGCAGAAGCAGCTCAAAGACGATGAAGAGCTGGTGGTCACGTTCCAACAAGGCATGGAACGCATTCGCGTGATGGAGATCTTTCTCGCGTCGCCGCAAGTGGCCGTGCTCATCGGCCCCGATGCGCACCGCACACTCACGCGCGTGGTGGCGGCGGTAGCCTCGCTGCAACTTGTGTGCAAGACCGCCAAGACTGCGCCCGGCGCGAAGCCCGCCCGAGTGGGTCTGATTACGGCGAAACCGAAAGATTCCAGCGCGTGATCACGCGCGCTTCGCGCTCATAGCCGAGGGTGCTCAAGCTTGCCGTCCCCAACGCGAAAAGGCGTCCGCCATCGGATGGAAGCCCCAGCCAGCACGCCGTCAGTATCCGTAGAATGTGACCGTGCGCGAACAGCGCGACATCGCCGGGCGCTTCCAGCGCGCGCGCAATCACCGCCGTTGCGCGCGCGGCGGCGTGTTCCAGCGCTTCGCCGTTAGGCGTGCCGTCCCGCCACAGCGACCAACCGGGCCGGTCCTTTTGGATTTCCGTCGTGCTGAGGCCCTCATAGTCGCCATACTCCCATTCGTGCAGGTTAGGGTCGATCTCCGCGGAATCGCCGAAACCGGCCAGCCGGCAGGTATCGCGTGCGCGCAGCAGCGGACTGGTCAGCACCAGCGCGAACGTTCGCCCGGAGAGATAGCGCCCGATTTCGGCGGCCTTCTGGCGGCCGGCATCGGTAAGTGGAAGATCGGTGCGGCCGGTGTGTGCGCCGGAGCGGCTCCATTCGGTTTCGCCGTGCCGGATGAGCCAAAGTTCGTGAGGCATCGCAGACCGCAGGATACAATACCGCCGCTCTTGGCGGGATGCGTTCGTCGTTATATCCTCGACGCAGAGACGCTGAGTCGCAGGGGATCGCAGAGCGGAAAATACCTTTCGGATGTTTTCTCCATCCGATCTCTGTGCCTCAGCGCCTCCGCTTCGAGGACTAAGCTTACGCCATTCGCAATCCGTTTGTGATGGACTATAGGGAATGCGTCTATTCCTCGCGGGCCTCCTGACGATCGCCGCTCTGCGCGCCGACACTCCTACGCTGATGCCAATGCCGGTGAAAGCCGAGAGCAATACCGGCGCCCTCCCCATCGACGCCACGTTCACCGTATCCGCGACCGGCCCGGCGGACCCGCGCCTTGCAGCGGCGCTCACCCGATTCATCGCACGCGTGGCCCGCCAGACCGGCATCATCGTCTCCGCCCGCAAGCCGGTGGCCGGCGCCGCAACCTTGCATATCGAACTGGCCGGCCGCGGAGCCGAATACCCCACGCTGGGCGAAGACGAATCTTACCAGCTCAACGTCGCGCCCACCGGCGCGCGCATCAATGCCGTCACCGTCGATGGCGCCCTCCGCGCGCTCGAAACTTTCGCGCAGCTCATCGCGCCCGGTCCCGACGGCTTCCGCGCGCCCGCGATGCACATCGAAGACCATCCGCGTTTCGCCTGGCGCGGCTTGATGATGGACGTCTCCCGCCACTTCATGCCAGTGGAAGTGGTGGAGCGCAATCTCGACGCCATGGCCGCGGTGAAGCTCAACGTGCTCCATTGGCACCTTTCCGACGACCAGGGCTTCCGCGTCGAGAGCCGCCTGCATCCGCGCCTGCAGCTCATGGGGTCCGACGGCATGTACTACACGCAGGCTGAAATCCGCCGCGTGGTGGCGTACGCGCGCGACCGCGGCATTCGCGTGGTTCCCGAGTTCGATATCCCCGGCCATACCGCGAGCTGGTTTCCGGGATATCCGGAGCTGACCGTCGGCAAGGGTCCGTTTGAAATCCTGCGCAAGTTCGGCATCAGCGACGACGTGATGGACCCCACGCGCGAATGGACTTACGCCTTCCTCGATAGCTTCATCGGCGAAATGACTCTGCTGTTTCCCGATAAATACTTCCACGTCGGCGGCGACGAAGTGAACGGCAAGCAATGGAACGCTTCGCCGCGCATCCAGGCCTTCGCCAGAATGCACAAACTCAGGGACGCACGCGACCTACAGGTCTACTTCAACCAGCGGATTCAGAAGATCGTGCAGAAGCACGGAAAGATCATGATCGGCTGGGACGAGGTGCTGCATCCCGACCTGCCCAAAGCCACGGTGGTGCACATCTGGCGCAACCAGGCCTCGCTGGCCGACGCGGTGCGGCAAGGATTTCGCACGATTCTTTCGTGGGGCTATTATCTCGATCATCTGAGCCCCGCCGCGTATCACTATGGCATCGACCCGGCGGGCGGCCCCGCGGAGCAGTTGACCGCCGAACAGGCGGCGAAGATTCTGGGAGGCGAAGCCTGCATGTGGTCCGAGTTGGTGGATGCGGAGACAGTGGATTCGCGCATCTGGCCGCGCACCGCCGCCATCGCCGAGCGGCTCTGGTCGCAAAAAGACGTCACCGATGTCGAACGGATGTATACGCGCTTGGAAGCGGTAAGCCGCATGCTCGAATGGACCGGCGTGCAGCACCGCGCCAATTATGCGCCCATGCTCAGCCGCCTGGCGGCCGACCGGCCGAACGATCCGTTGCGCGTGCTGGCGGATGCTTCCGAAGCTCTCGGACTGGGCCCGCGGCGCGGAGCGCGATACACTACGCAGACGCCGCTGAACCGTTTCGTGGATGCCGCCCGCGCGGAAAGCGAGGGCGTGCGCGCCCTGGAACATGCGGCCGCGCGGGCCACCGCCGATCCCAAAGCGAACGCAGCCGATGTGACGGCGTTACGCGAGCAATTCATGCGCTGGGCCGCGAACGACGCGCGGTTCCAACCATTGGCGGAAGGCAACGCGCTGTTGACGGAAACCGAGCCTCTGTCGGCGGACCTATCGGCGCTCGGAGCCGCCGGCCTGCGATTGCTGGACGCTTTGAACGGCGCAACACCGCTTCCCGGCGACTGGCTAACTCAGCAGAATGCCGAAGTAACTCGAATGCTGCGTCCGAACGCCGAGGTCACATTAGCCGCGGCCCGCGTAGTCAAGGTATTGCTGGACGCCGCAAGCCATAAGTAGCATCGCGGGGCGGGCCTCCGGCCGGCCCATGGCCTGCCATGAACCGAAGCGAGATCTCAGCGCCACAACAGCGTATGCACCCGCGCGGCGATCGCGATTTCGGCCGCCGATGCGCCCAGCGGTTGGGGCACATCGGCCCAGTCACGCGCGCACGATCGCCGTGTCCGGATACCGGGCGATGATTCGGCCGAACGGGTCGCGATGAATCTCTGAAAGATTCTCCAAATACGCGATGTGAGCCGCAGTTACGAGCAAGACCGTCATCGTGTCGGCAGAAACATGCCGATTCCACCAAACCACTTTGGCCTGACAGCGGTGCGGACTCCTTCCCGCGTTTGATAATCAACTCCCAAAGAGAGACGACGCTCAGGTAGACAGGACCTGTCTCAATAGCTCGACGCGCAGGCTCGGAAAGGACTTCGGGAGTGTTCGGGAGTATCGATCGCCCACACGAGCGAATGGGTGTCGAGCAAGTAACCGGTCAATACCGCCCTCATAGAAGTCATCGGCCTCTTTCGACGTCATCGCTCGCCACAGGCTATCCTGCTCCGCCAGCGTCCCGCGAACGAGAGGATCCTTGGCGCCCGCGCCGAATGGAAATCCCCGGTTTGCCGTGGCGCCCGCCGCGGCTCCTTCGACCGGTGCTTGAGATGCAGAATCCACGACTCAAGTTCCTGCTGTTCCTCGACCGATAGACTATCGATCAGACTCGCCAGACGCGCACTCATCCCATATTATTCTCTCATTCTCGGGCGCCGAGGGCTGACATGGACGCGCGGATTCATCGGCCCGCTCTTTCAATCTCCGGCAACGCCGTCCCAAGCTGCGATAAAGTAATAACCGTGGCAAGAACGCTGTTCCTGCTGTTCGCGGCCCTATTCGCGCTGTCCGCCGACGATCGCACTGTCGAGGTGGACAAGATGCTCGCCCCGTTGCGCGACCCCAACGCCCCAGGTTGCGCCGTCGGCGTGATGCAGAATGGCCGCTTCCTCTACAAGACCGCGTTCGGCCTCGCCGATCTCGATTCGCGCCAGCCCATCACCACCGCGACCGCCTTCAACGTCGCCTCAATGAGCAAACAGTTCACGGCCGCGGCGCTTTATTTTTTGCTCGAAAACGGAAAGGTGCGGGTCGGCGATTCCGTTCGCCGCTACATCCCGGAATTGCCGCCTTACGCGGCTGCCATCACCGTCGAGGATCTGCTGCACCACACCAGCGGTCTGCGCGACTTCGGGCCGGTACTGGAGGTGGCGGGGCGTTCGGATGAATCGCTCGACGTGGCAGGCAGTCTCAAGCTGCTGGCGCGGCAGACGGCGTTGAATTTCGCGCCGGGCGGGGATTACGGATACACGAATTCCGACTATCTGCTGCTGGGGCTGGTGGTGGAACGCGTCACCGGAATGACTCTCGCGGCCTATGCCGAAGAGCGGCTGTTCGACCCGCTGCGAATGGCGAATTCGCAGTTCTACGGACAGTATCAGAAGCTGCGTGAGCGCGCGGCCGGCTACGCCTTGCGCGGAAGGGGCTTCCGCAAAATCACGGCGCCCATGCTGGTGGCGGGCGACGGCGGCTTATACACCACGGTGGAAGATCTGCTCCGCTGGGACGAGAATTTCTACACGCCCAACGTGGGCGGCCCCGGACTGCTGAATTTCATGCTGGCGCGCGGCCGGCTGCGCGCAGGCGAGCCGTTGCCCTACGGCGCCGGCTTGATTCTGGGCCGCTATTCGGGAATTTCCGCCGTAAGCCATCCGGGCGCGCTTCCCGGATACCGCGCCGAGATGATCCGCTTCCCGCGTCAGCATCTCACCGTGGCCTGCCTCTGCAACCGCGGCGATGAAGACGGCCCCGTTCTGGCGCGGCGCATCGCCGACGTCTATCTGGACGAAAAACTGCGGCCCATGCACGGAGCCGCGAACATCGACTACGCCACCAGCTCCTTCCCCGAGCTGGACGGCTTATGGGAGTCTCCGCAGGGCTGGATTCTGCGCACCTGGAGCTCCGCGGACGGGCTGTGGACGCAGATAGCCGATGGCGAATTCAAACTGTTTCCCCTGAATCAACGGCAGCTTTTCGCCGACACCGGAATCAACCGGCTGATCTTGACGAAGGTTTCGCGCGACGAGTTGACGCTGGCTTGGGACCGCTTCCCGCACGTGACTTATCGCCGTCTGGAAGGCGCCATGCTGCAGAGCGGCGAGTTTGCTCCGCTGGCGGGCGATTACCGCAGCGGCGAGGTGGACGCGCGCTACCGCGTTTTCCTGGACGGCGGACAATTGTGGATCTCAGGCGCCGCAGCCTGGAACATACCGATGGAGCCGGCGGGCACGGACCGGTTCATAGCGGGCTCTTGGTCGCTGCATTTCATCCACGATCGCGGCGGCCGTGTGCTGGGGATGCAACTGCACAGTCCGCGCCTTTGGAATCTGTGGCTCGATAAGACGCCGGATACGGATTAGGGTAGCTCCGCGCCGCCCCTTAGAACGGTTTTACGTGGATTTTGCCGCGTTCAGATTGAGAAGCTGATTGTTCTCAATGGATTCCATTGAAAATGCGGCGCAGTAGTGTTCATTTTGACTGCGGGTGTTGAACCACCGCAGGTTCCGTAGCCTGCCGTTCGCGACCAAAACTGACTGGATCGAAGCCGGCATTGTGGATCATCTGAACAGCCGCGTCGAATATTTTGGTACTGTCAGCGCCAGGACACAAATCGTAGGTGTCCCAGTAACATGCCGCCCATTGCCACTGGTCGCGATGGTTCAGCGGCTCTCTCAGGACGCTCAGCATCGTCTCTCGAAACATCTTGGTTGCGGGGTGGCGCGCAGCTCTTCCACCGAGCATCGCCAGAGCTTCCAACCTCACTGCCCAATAGTTTCCTCGGTCGTCAGGACTCTCGCTATCAGCAAGCCGGGCCTCCAAGGCACGAACAACTGAGAGAGGTCGCTTGCGTCCGCGTCGTCTCCACGGGTAACTCCCCATCGCGAAAACGCACCAGAACCGCACCTCGGCCGACTCGTCTGTGCTGCACTCGATCAACGCTCTGATCGCCTTGCGTTTTCCCAACATGCCGAGGCACTCAGCGGCCTGCGCGCGAACCCTGGGAGTTTCATCTCTGTTTTCCAGGACGCGGATGAGCGGCGAAATAGCCCGCTTATCACGGCGGCTGAAGCCCAGAGCGTAGGCCGCGGCGTACCGCCTCGCCTCGAGCGGATCACCCAGGGCCGTCTGTAATCCTGGGACATCCGCTGGATCGTCCCGGACGCTGAGTTCTCGGGCAAGATCCATAATGCCCGACCAATCAGCCGCCTGGAAAAACTTCGTAAGCAAGTCATTCATTCGGGCGCTCTGTTGAGTGTAACTCCCTGATCTCACGAGAGCCAATTGTCCCGGACCTCAGCGAATTAGAACCGCCGGCGAGGTTGTCCATGTTTAGGAGAGCCAGCCCGCGACATCGTGCGAACCGGCTTCAAGATCGCCTTGTGCATCTCCTCTGGGTCGAACCCAAGCCGAGCGGCGTTTGCTTCCATGATGGCGATCCGGCCAACCAGTCCTTTGCTCCGCTCACGCTCTTTCTCAATCTCTTCCGTCAGCTTGCCGATCTCGCCTTTGAAGTAATCCTGCTCGATTGCGGCGCCGGCGATGAACGAAGATACTCGGCTGACGCCCGCATATGGCGCTGGCGGCGCAGCATCATTGCATCCTGATCTTCGGTTTCCCGCAGCGTGGGCGGCTCGCGCTCCCGCCTTAGGAATTCTTCGTAACTTTGCTCCGGATCGCCGGCTTCCCCGGAGCCGTCAAACTCTCGCTCAAAATAATCGTATCCGGTGGCATAGCCGGCCGGGTTGCTGGGGTTCGGAAAGACCGCCAACGTTTTTGAGCCAAATTTCTGTTGGTGCAAGTCGCGGATCCACTCCTTGACCGGCGCCTTCCATGGCTGGCTGCGGCTGGGGATGTTCTTAATCAGGGAATGTGGCGCCATCCCGAGTTCCTTAGCCATGCGGATATCGTCGTCCGTCAACCCGCACCGCGCCTTGGCCGCGGCCCAATCCGGATTTCGATTCTTCTTGCCCACGACTTTGGATAATAGCAGTGAAGACGCGGTCAGTGGCTAAAACGGAACGTCGTCGTCGGTGATGCCCTGGCTGAACTCGTCGGCTGGCGCGGCCGGCGCGGCCGCAGGCTGCGGACGTTGCGCCGAGCGCGGCATGGAAACCGGCTGGGCGAAATCGCCCGGTGAGTCGGGAACGGAATCGCCGCGGTCTCCTCCTCCCGCTCCTCCTCCGAGGAGCACGGCGTTATTGGCATCGCAGACCACTTCGGTGATGTATTTCTTCTGACCTTCTTTGTCCTCATAGCTGCGGGATTCAATCCGGCCTTCGAGATAGATCTTCTTGCCCTTGAGCAAGTAGTTGGCTATGTTTTCGGTTCGCCACATCACGATATTGTGCCAATCCGTGATGTCCTTCCACTCGCCGCTCTGCGGGTCCTTGGTGCGGCGGGTGGTTGCAAGTGAAAACTTGGAAAGCGAGATGCCGCTCGGCGTAAACTTCGTATCCGCATCCTTGCCGAGATTTCCAAGCAGAATGACTTTGTTGACGCTTCGGGAAGCCATATTATCCAGAACTGTAACACACCGCCTGCCCGAGTTCGAGTCTATTTATGGGCATTCCAGCCGGCAGCGGACCCGCTGCTTCCGGCGGCGCCACAAGCAGCCAGGGCCAACCGCGCGTCGTCTTTGGGAAAATCGGGCGAAACCGCCGCCAGCGACCGCTCCAGATACCCGCGCGATGCGCCGCAAGATCCACTGGCCACGGCCGCCAGATGACGCCACGCGGCCGCGTCGGACCTCATCGCGGCTGGAATATCGAAGTTCAGGGCGGCCGCGAATTCGTCTTCGGCGCGCGGCCAGTCCTTGCGCTGGTAAAGCAGGATTCCCTGGTAAAGATGCGCCTCTCCCGACGATTGGCCGGCGCCGGCGGCGAAAGCGGTGCGGCTGGCGAGATTGTAATCGGCCAGCGCGGCGTCCGCCTGACCGGCTGCTGCCTTCGCGCGCGCCCGCAGATAGATCGCGCGGGCCTTGGAGGGGTCGGCCTTCACCGCGGCGTTGAGATTCTCGATAGCCGCCCGAGGGTCGCCGGCCAGCAACTGCGCCTCGCCGAGATCGGCCGAAATAGCGGCCATATCCGGCCGCGGATTCAATCGTTGAACCAGCGGCATCGCCTGATCGCGCTCCGCTTTCCGCCACACGTCAACCGCCTCGCCGTATCGCGACGCGGCTACCTTGTAATCGCCCGCGCGAAACGCCTCTTGCCCATCCTCCCACTGTGGCCAGCCTGAGAACCGGGCGCCCGAGAACCAGCGCGCCGCGGCGCTGGAATCGCCGCGCTGCAACGCGATCCAGCCTAACCACAAATTACCTAGTTGGAGGGCGGCCTGGCAGGAATCGAGCGTCATCACGACGGATTCGCATACCGGATGATCCACCGCGGCTGCAAGTTGCGCCTCCTGCGCATCGAACGGCGCCGCATTCTGCTCCATGCGGGATACCGCGGCGAACACGCGCAGCCCCGAAGGAACCTGCGGCGGCGGCGTCTTTTGCCTGGAAGCGGCAACCGCTCGGGCCGGCCAAGCTTCCAAGGCCTGTTCAAACGCAGTGGCCGCGGCCGCAAATTGCGTGGAATCTTGCTCTATGGCCGCTCCGGCCAGCGTGCAGTACCCTTTGCGAAACAGGATTAGCGCCCGCTCTTCCGGCGCGGCGACCGGCAAAACCGAAGCCTGCGACTGGATGCAGGCCGCCGTGTCGCGCGGTTGCGGCACAGCCGCCGCTTCCACGCGGTCGAAGTCGGCTTGGGCCTGGAGCGCCAAGGCGAGCTGACGTTCGTCGGCTGCCTGGAGAGCCAACACCGCCGCAAGCGTTAGAATGATAACTCGCATCAATAAGAAGTCGTGCATAGCCGTTGCCGTTGCGTGATTCAATACCTTTCGGCAGGGCTCGGAACGCCGATTTATTCTACAAGTCTGGCCCGCTAGCAATTAGACGCATGCCTGCGACGTTACAGTTTCTCGACCGGACAAGCGCCTGAGCATGAGTGAGCGCAGCGCCCAGTACCTGACGGACTCACACCGCGGCAAGAATACACAACTCGGCCTGTTGCGCCAGTCTGTCAACATTAGGTTGGCGTTGCTAAGCGGGCGGACTATAGCGATGCTGGCAGGCGAGGGGTCGGCGAGGTGTGGAACGCGTTGTCATGCGGGTTCCCGGCAGGGCGAAATTGGCGCTTGGCAGAGCTATAAACCGCTTGGCAGAGCTATAAGCAAAGACGGCTCCCAGAGAAAAAACTGCTCCTGGGAGGATCAAAAATCGGCGGCTGGGGTGTAAACTGCCAGAAAGCTGGAATCCAGAATGAACACGCCGGAGAGTACAAGCGACCCGAGATTTCCGAATCACTTTGACGGAAAGCGCTTCTACAATCCGGATGCTCCGCAGGCTCGCGGGCTTCTTGATCTCCTCCCATGGAAGCTGACCAGCCGGCCGGAACCGTCGCCCGGTTTCATTTCGGACGTCGAGCAATCCATACCACCCCGCCGCGTGGAAGGCAACGGGCTCCGAACCACTCTGGTGAACCATTCGACCGTACTCCTTCAGCAACGGGGCTCCAATATTTTGACGGACCCAATTTGGTCCGAACGAGCGAGTCCGCTGTCCTGGATAGGTCCGCGGCGCCGCAGAAAACAGGGAGTATCTTGGGAGGATCTGCCGTGCATCGACGCCGTGCTCATCAGCCACAATCATTATGACCACCTGGATCTGCCGACACTCCGCCGGCTGGCGGATCGAGGAGATTCTACATTCATTGTTCCGGCTCGCGGGGCCCGGCTGCTGCGCTCGGAGAATATAGGGCCCGCTCTCGAGCTGGATTGGGGCGAGTCATTGTCACTCCCGGGCTTCACCATCCACTGCGTCCCCGCTCTGCATTTCTCAAGCCGGGGAGTTTACGACCGCAACAAGACACTTTGGTGCGGGTATGTGATCGAATCTCGGGAACGGCTGGTATACTTCGCGGGAGACACTGCGTTCGGACGTCATTTCGCACAGATTCGGGAAAGGTACGGATCGCCGCGCCTCGCGCTATTGCCGATCGGAGCGTATGAACCGCGCTGGTTCATGTCGCCGGTGCATATGACTCCCGATGAGGCGGTTAAAGCACATGAGATCCTGGCCGCCGGGACCAGCATCGCGATTCACCATGGCACATTCCAACTCGGGGATGAGGGCCTCGACACGCCGAAGAAGCGACTCGGCGAGTGCGGCCCGGGCGATTCGTTTCTGGTGCTGGACAATGGCCAATCCGTGACGCTTGCTGTATGACGTTCGCCCGGCTATGGACAAGCACACACTCGCGCTGATCAGCATCGTCGGCAACTCGCTCGACGTGCTCGGAGCCTTGTATCTCGCCTACGATCTGCTGGGCGGCGAACACGGACCGCTGCGGACTCTGACGCGCGCGGTCACTTACGGGGTGATGTTCGGAGCCGGTTACGGCTTGGCCCTGGGGCCCGTATTCGGCCTGGCGAGCGGTGTGGCGCATGGCATCACCCTCGCCTGGGAGTTTTCCCGCGCTTCGAGGGGTGGACCGGAGCCGGGATTCCGGATGGACGGGGCCATGAGCGCCATTCGCGGGTGCGGTTTTGCTTTGGGTGCTTCCTATTTATTCGGCGCCCCATTCGGCGTCACATTTGGCGTATTGAGCACTGCAGGGCAGGTGATCGCTTATCGGATTGGGATCAGGCCGACTGTCGACTACAGACCCGCTACCCGTCCGCGTTTGACCCGGTTCCAATTGCTAGCGGCGGCGAATCGCACGGTCGGCTACGCGGTTACCGGGTACGTCAGCAGCCTGGTGGCGCAGCAACCGGAACACGCGATCGCAGTCGGGCTGAAGACCGGACTCGCCCTTGGCTTGGTCACGGCGATCGCCGGCTCCTTCACTCCCTTCATCGAATGGACTGCCGATCATGTGCCCGAGAAACGTATGGGTGTCTTCGGAATTGGCTTGATCCTTATCGGCTTCGCGCTGCAATCCGTTCAGTATTGGGTGGCGCTGCTCGACGTGAGTATTGGTTATAAATGAAGATCGGCATCGTCAGGCCGTACGAAAGCAGGCACGTACGGCGAGGCGCTGCGGCGAAATCGCTGGGCGGCGAGCGCGGCCCGGGTTACCGTTTCGGCGCCCAACCGACTGTCAACGTGACCATGACGCTGCGCCCGGGCAGCAAATTCAACTGGTCGGCCGGATTCGGCGCGTAGGCCACGGTTGACGTCGCGGCGGTAAACGGAGTGATTCCGACAATGTTATGGCTGTCGAAGAGATTGTTGGCGGCGAAGCCGAGCTTACTCCCCCGCATCCAGGAAGCATTCTTGAAGGTGTAATTGAAGAACACGTTGGTAAGACTAAAAGGATTGATTGTAATGGCCTGGTCGACGGGATATGGGATCTTGATCCCCTCGATCAAATAGGTTAACGTGCCGTTGTCGTTGTAGAGCGTGCCGACGCGCTTCTCCACCAGACCGACGTCCCAATTGCCGTGTTGCCAGAGCAGGCTCAGCGCTTCGACGTTTTTCGGCGTGTCCGCTACCCACTCGCCTCCGTTCGGATAGTTCGGGGCCGCTTGGTATTTCGCCGAGCCCAGTGATCCGTTGAGGTAGAGACTGAATCCATAACCGATTGCGATACTGCTCTCCGCTTCAATGCCTTTCGTATTGGAGGGGCCGGTGGCGACAAATACAGGCTCATTCGTCGTAGGATCGGTATACGAATCGTAGCCGTTCTGGAAATGCACGTAGTAGGCGTCGGCATCCAGGGTCCAGCGGTTAAATTTCAACACCGAGCCCGTCTGATACGTCTTGGCCAGGGTGGGTTTCGGCGGGGTCAACACAACCGCATTCACCACATCGAATACGCTGCTCGGCGGAATAACGCTGCCCTCGGCGAACTGCCCGTACACCGACCAGTTACTCCGCAAACGGTAGCGTGCAGTGAGGTTCGGCAGCCAGTTGTTGTAGATAATGCCGTGTGTCGTGAAGGCCGCTCCGCCCACGCAGATGGGGATGGCTGTGACAGGCTGGGGCGTCAACACGCCACCCAGACAGCCTACCGTTTTGCCGTTGTCCTGGTACTGATTCAAGTGCATCGCGTATTCGGCGTCTTTGACACCCGCCGTGATCACGAGTTTCGGAGCCGCGTGCCATTCAAATTCGGCAAAGGGCTGGAAAGTCTGCGTAAAGAAATGTTCGTGGAAGTTCGGGAAAGGCGTGTCCACCCGGGTGATAATATTTTCCGGAACCTGATAGCGGTCGGTGTAGGCCCAGTCGTACCAAAGGCCCGTGCGGAACGTGCCCCATTTGGTTTCCTTGCTCAGGGTCGCCGTGTCGCCGGCATGGCGATATCCGTTGAGCTTGTCCACGCCGCTGGGCTTCGCCGCCGTAAGGCTGACAGTGGCGCCGTTTTGGTAGTTCTGCTTGTTCCAATAGCGGGTGGTATATGCCTTGTCGTCGAACCGCCATCCGTCTCCCAGATCGCTATTGAAGTCGACATACTCAAAATCCGTTTGTACATGGTAGTAGTTATAGCCATAGTAATAGGGGTTCGGTGCGGTGGGTGTTCCGGGGTTGCTTTGCAGCAGGAAGTTATCTCCGTACTGCGCCACCTGCGCCGAGGTCGGATTGGTGGTGTTGGGCGTGTTGGTCCAGATGTCGACCTCGCTGCCGTATGCAGTGATGCTCGTCTTGTCGGAAAGCCTGTATTGGTATTTACCTTGACCCGCGTCGCGCTTCTGGTAGTTGAAGGTCTGGTATCCGTCCGACTCCATTTGGTGAACGTTGAGCAGGAGGCTGTTCTTGTTGCCGGCGCCAAACTGCCCGGAATCGAAGTCCAGACTGAGCAGGCGAGTATCCCAGGAGCCATAAGAGATGGTCGCGCGGACGTCCATGTCCGGCTGCAGTTCCTTAGACTGCAGATTGATCGAACCACCGAAGTTGGTGGGGCCGAATTCCGACACCGTGCCGGGGCTGCGATCGAAATCCGTTCCACCCAGCCACATGGCCGGAAAATTGGCCCACGAATGGTGCGTGGGGCTATTGGTGTCTTCGAACGGAATGCCGTCAAAGGTCATGGTATATTCGCCATCCGAAAACCCGCGGAAGTAAGTCTTGCCCTGGCCGAGGCCGATACCATTGGGATTGAGGCTGAACGTGCCGGGCGCCAGATTCACCACTTCCGCGAAGTCCGACGTTGGGGCCATGAAGTTTTTGATGAACGCCCCGCTGATCTCGGTTTTGGCGGAAGTCGCGTCGAGCGTGTTGCCGGAGGGGGCTTCCTGCACTGCAACCGAAACAGTCTCCGTGACGGTGACGGACTGCGACAAAGATTCGACGGACAATGTGATCGAGATGTCTTCCGCTTTACCCGCCGAAAGCTGGATGCCCGCATGAGTGTTCTTGGCAAAGCCAAGGGCTGTCGCTTCGATGGCATAAACCCCTACGGGAAGCCCGGAGGCTGAGAACCGCCCGTCGGAGTCGGTTGTTATCGTGCGAGGCGCCGCGCCGGCGTCGTTCTTGACCACCACGGTAGCCGACTGAATGGGCTTGCCCACTTGATCGAGCACCTTTCCAGCTAGGGTTGCGGCGTCGCCGCCCGGCTGTGCGTGAAGTAGCCCGCCGGCGCACAGCGCGAGCAAACAGAGAGAACGGTTGCGCAGATTCTGCATCGCTAGATAGCTCCCAGAATGAAAATTCAGCAATCAGGTTAGCGGCTTAACGTCACAATCGAATGACGAAGCTATTACACTGTCGTTCCAATCCGCTCATATCTTGTGGAAGCGCGCCGGAATCAGGGCGCCTTGCGCCGGATTGGTCATGGCTGACGCCGTAGCGTAGGGCCGACAACGTGGGTTGGCGAGACTCGGTGGCGCCGCCGTCGTCGTTGCGCACAGCGTCGGCTAAAACACGTGTCTACCATCGGTAGGCGGCCATCGGTGGACGCGCAACGCTGGCTGAAGAGCTACTGGACACAGTATGCCCGGTTCAGGCAGGGCCTCGAAGCGGAGGACAATATCATATCATCTTTGCCGGTTATGTTAAAACCTGACCCGCAGTTCCACCCAGGCGCGCCTTGGAGCGCCCGGCGTGAAGAACGTCACGCTCTGCAACGGGTAATTTCCGGCTTGAGGTCCGGTTGTGTACTCCGGCAAAGGCCGCGCGATGAATGTACCTTGGGCGGTTAGTCCTGTATTCGCAAGTTGCGCCGCAGTGTAATAGCGCAGGTTGAACAGATTATCCACCTGGACGGCCAGTTGGAAATGTTTGGTGAAGTCGTCATGAGCCAGAAAATTGGTGACCCCATAGCCCGGTGAGACTCCGGGCCCCAGATAGTAGATGCCATCGGCCTTGTAAGCGTTGTTTTCGTTCCCGCGCGCGTAAGAACTCGACATGGCCACCTCGCTGAGATCGAACGTGAGCTTCCCGGTAGCCCGGTAGTTCGCGAAAGCCTTCCCGCTCTGCTTCGGAATCAGCGGAATCCGATTGCCGGGGTGGATGTAGATGTTGCCGTCGAGTCCCGGATATCCCGGCAACGCGCTGTCGCTGGTGTTGTTCGCCGAGCCGTCAACGACCGCGGGACTTTGATAGGTGGCCACAAGAAATGTGTAATCGAAGCCCCAAGTGACGCGCCCGATGCGCCCTTCCAGGTCGGCGTCAAACCCCTCCCGGCGCGTCTTGGCAAAGTTCTGGAAGTAGCCGGTGCCTAACTGCACGGAAGAGACGAAAAGGATATCGTTGCGATTTTCTCCCCGGAACGCACCCGCGTTCCAGCTCAGATTGTGTACGAATGAGACCTCCGGTTTGCCGCGCAAGCCCGCCTCCCACGTTCCCGAGACCGCCTGCTGCAACGGCGGATCGCTGGCCCTCGGGCGATCCGAGCAGCGGAGAAGCCGTGTAACCGCGGAAATTCACATCGGGCTGGCACGGGTTCGCCTGCATTTCGTTTAGATAGACGCCATTCAGACGGCGGTTCATGAAATCCGCAAGATCGAGCGCGCCGCTGTTCTCGACGTCGGCCGCCGTGGCCGTCTGGACGGGGCCTGGAATCTGGTCTGTGGTGAGATCCGTTCCAGCAAGCGGCGTGGTCGCTATCACGTGGACTTTGCTTTCGGTGCTCGCCAACGCCATCGGAACGGCCCGCGAAACGGGAGTTGAGGATTGCACATCGATCGAGACAACCAAAGTGGCGAATCCGGTTTTCGAGATCTCCAGCCGGTAACGGCCATATACATCCCCTGCGTGTCGGTTTGAAAGGTGCGCGCCGCTCCGCCGGCCGGATTCCGCAGTCTTCCCGATGCTGCTACCGCGGCCCCGAGGGGTCCTTGACCACAAGGCGGATCTCACCGGTTGGCTGCTGCGCCTGAAGCGCCACAGTGGCCCCACGAGCGCCAGGGAGAAAATGACCGGCCCTTTTTTGAAGCGGGTTCCAAATGACTCCATATCTGTCAAATTCCTTGAGCGGCCTCCGTGTTCAGGGTTTTTTCGAATTGAGGCCGAGTCGGCAAAAAAAAGCGTGAACAAAATCACCGGGCGCGGAATATTCAGTATGAGTGGCTGCTCATCGGTCCCAGAGGCTTTGAGAGGCAATGCATTTTTGCGGGATTCGGGAGCCGCCAGAGTCGAAAACATCCCATGCCGTTTCGCCTAACAGGTCCGGCCATCTTGCCGGTTTGGCGCACTCCTTCCGCCGTCGTTCCTAGCGACAGCCCGGATCGGCTGGAGCAGGATGTGGTCGCTCTTTTCGACCGGTTCAGAGACCCTTTGCTACGCTATCTATCGAGTTTCGGTCTTGCGCCCGCGGACGGCGAGGAGGTTATCCAGGAGGTTTTTTTCACTGTTTCAGCACCTGCATCGCGGCAAATCGCGCGAGAACCTTTGCGGTTGGTTGTTCCGGGTCGCGCACAATCTGGCTTCCCGGCGGCGCTACCGGACTCGGCGAGAATTAGAGTCGCGGGCGGAGGCGGACGCCGGAGACCTGGCTATAGATCCAGGCCCGAGTCCGGAAGCTCAGGCGGTCAACAGTCAAACTCAGCAACGTTTGCTGGCGGTCGTCGAGGCATTGCCGGAACAGTGCCGCCGGTGTCTTTTTCTGCGGGCGAAGGCTTGCGCTATCGCGAGATCGCCGGGATTCTCGATATGTCTCTCGGCGCGGTATCCCTTTCTTTGGCCCGATCTCTGGCGCGCATCGCGCGCGCCGCCGAGCGGTGAGACTTATGAATTACACGGATTCCCATCTTTCCGATCAACAGTTGCTACTGGACGTTGAGGGAGAGATCTCGACGCACGACGAGAAACCGGTTCGATCTCATCTGGACGCGTGCTGGAAATGCCGCGCGCGCCGGCAGGAGATCGAGAATGCGATCGCCGATTTTATTCGAATCCACCAGCGGGAATTCGATGTGAAATTGCCGCCGGCCGCTGGGCGGCGTGCGCTGCTCAAGGCTCAGCTCGCCCAACTCTCTGCGACCCAGCCCCGCTCCGGCCGGTTCGTCCTAACGCGCCGATCGGACTGGGCGCTTGCGGCAGCCGCATTGGGGCTCGCGGCGCTCGGTTTCCTTCTGGCCCGTTCAGTTGCCGGCGTCCCAAGCAGGCCGCGCCCGCAGGCCGTGGTTGTTTCGATTCCCAATTCCAGGCTCACCCCCGGCGCAGCCGTACTCGCAAGCCGGCAAGCGGTTTGCGCGCAGGCGAATACCAATAACAAAGCGGTTCCAGTGGCGCTGCAAAGGAAGGTATTCGAGGAATATGGGATCGCGGGCGCCGAACCGCAAGCTTATGAAGTGGATTACCTGGTCACGCCGGCGTTGGGAGGGGCGGACGATATTCGCAACCTCTGGCCTCACTCTTATTCGGCAACCATTTGGAACGCGCGGGTGAAGGACGACCTGGAGAACCGTCTCCGCGATATGGTATGCGATGGGCGCCTGGATTTGGCGGAGGCGCAGCAGGAAATCGCGGGAAACTGGATTGCCGCGTACAAGAAGTACTTTCACACGGCGCAGCCCCTGGAGGAACATTGGAAGCGGCGTGCGCCGTAGGGTGCGCCAGTTGGTATTACCATGGACTACAGTGCCCTTCGACAAGCCTCGAAGATTCACTGGAGAGAAATGCCGATGATGCGCGAGTTTTCAGCCCTATGTTTTTTGTGGTTGATTCTGTTTGCCCGGCCTGCGCGCGCTTGCCAATGCATGTTATCGCTTTCCGCCTGCCATGAAGTTGGGGCGAGCGATCTCGTGTTCATCGGAACGGTTGAATTGATCGAACCGATGTTCCTGAATCGCTGGAACACGACCAGCCCGGCGTCCATACGGTCGATTTACGATGCCTATACCAGCGCGCGGGAACGCCCTTCGGCGGCGGCTCTGGCGCGGTTTAAGGACGCATATCTGAAA
The DNA here is from genome assembly GCA_003135055.1 of Bryobacterales bacterium. Classification (GTDB taxonomy): domain Bacteria; phylum Acidobacteriota; class Terriglobia; order Bryobacterales; family Bryobacteraceae; genus PALSA-243. The sequence continues at coordinate 49,321 of PLDF01000195.1, forward strand.
ACCTTTCCGGAGTTGGCGGCGGATGAAAAGAATCGGGTGCAAGCCGCGAAGACGATATCCGATATCACGTCGTCGTTCTATTCCTCGCTGGCTCGCGGTATGCGAGTCCGGTTCCGGGTGAAAACAGTCTTCAAACACGAGGACGACGATGCCCCCACGGATACCGCCGCCAAAGACAAAGGTAAGGGAACGAAGGACGACGACGACCGGAAAAAGGGCGCGGGGAAAAACGATTCCGTCAAAACGGCCGGCGCGGACAACGATAATGACAAGAAGGGCGACGAGGATTTCTTCGAGGTCGAGACGGCATTCGGCGAATGTGGCTACGACTTTCAGGCGGGAGAAACATACCTGGTGTATGCGGATAGCGACGAAGGTTCCAATGTCTTGTCCACCAGCAGTTGCACGCGGACCCGCAGGTTGTCGGACGCGGGCGAGGACCTGACATATCTCCTGGTTTACAAGGATCGTCCGGAGGAATCGACGAGGTTGGAGGGGTTCACCACCACCGATGAGTACTACCAGCTCGGTTTCGACGAAATGCACGACCCCGAGACGACCAAGGCGCCGGCCGCGGGCGTCATTGTCGAGCTGCAATCCGATCGGCTGACCCGCTACGCGGAATCGGACCGCAATGGCAGATTTGTATTCGACGGCCTTCGCCAGGGAGACTACAAAGTGTCGGCATTCGCCCGCGGATACCCCGTGGAAACGCAATTGTTAGCGGGTCCGCAGCCGTTCCATATCGGCGAAAAGAGCTGCGCCCGGCAGGTGCTTCTACTGCCGAAGAAGGAGGGTAACTGAGACCGTCTGAGGTAGCCGATCAAAACCGCCGGGCTATCGGTTCCGGAAACGGGCCGGCTTGGTGGAAAGTCCGCCTAAAGACCAATGCAACCGGGACGTTCTCAGTGCGACGCATCTGTTTCCCGGCGCTCTTCTGCGCCATCGGCATTCTTGCCGGTTGCTCGGGAACACGGACGAAAGAGCCGCCGGCCGAATCGAAGAAGGAGCCCGTCCCCTCATATTTTAAGGTCGATCCCGGTACCGCTGGGGTTCTGAAGGGGACAGTCCGTTTCACGGGAAAGAAGCCCGCGCGCACGAGGATCGATATGAGTGGAGATCCGGCCTGCGCCGAGGCGCACCATGGGATTGCCTACGACGAATCGGTGGTAGTGAATCCCAATGGCACGCTGGCCAATGCGTTCGTCTACATCAAGAGCGGCCTCGAGGGAAAGACGTTCGAAGTACCAGCGGCCGCGGCCGTAATCGACCAGCGCGGCTGCTGGTTTCGTCCGCGCGTTCTGGGAATACAGACCGGCCAAACTCTGCAGGTGACGAACTCCGACCCGGTGACGCACAATATCCACCCGCTCGCCCAGATCAATCGCGAATGGAACCACAGCCAGGGACAGGGGGACGCGCCCCTGGCCCGAAAGTTTCTCAAGCCCGAAGTGATGATTCGGGTCAAATGCAACATCCACCGCTGGATGCACGCATTCATCGGCGTCGTCGATAATCCTTACTTCGCGGTAACGGGTTCGGACGGGACGTTCGAGATACGAAATGTGCCGCCTGGCGATTACCTGATCGAAGTCTGGACGGAAACGCTCGGCGCCCAGGAGCGGAAGATAACGGTGAGCCCTGCCGGAGAAATCGAGACCGCTTTCACGTTCAAAGGAGAATAGTTCCGTGACCAGTCTAAAGCATCTGCTGCTTCCAGCATGTATGATCGCATGCTACACGGGTTGCTCAAGCCCCGCGCCGGTACAACCAGCTGAGAATAAGGCCCCCGCGGAATCGACGGCGTTCCGGATCTATGTCACCAATGAGGTGTCGGGAGATATGACGGTGATCGATTCCGCGACATACAACGTCATCGCCACGGTACCGCTGGGCAAGCGCCCCCGAGGCATTCATGCCAGTCCCGATCGAAAGACGATTTACGTGGCTCTAAGCGGTTCGCCCATCGCCGGTCCGGACGTCGACGAGAGTACCCTTCCTCCACCCGACAAGAGCGCGGATGGAATTGGCGTGTTCGATGTCGCGCAAAATAAGATTGTTCGAGTAATCAAGGGCGGCTCCGATCCGGAGAACTTTGACCTTAGCAAGGATGGGACCCAGTTGTTCATCTCAAACGAAGACGACGCAGCCGTCAGTGTGGTTGACATCGCGTCGGGCATGGTGGTCAAGTCGGCGAAGGTCGGTGAGCAGCCCGAAGGAGTCAAGGTCACTCCGGACGGGAAGCTTGTTTATGTCACCTCGGAGGAAACGGGCACTATCTCGGTATTCGATCCGGTTGCGGGTAAGATCCTGAAGACGTTTAAAGTCGGACATAGACCGCGCTCGGTGGCTTTCCTGCCCGATGGATCAAGGGCTTATGTCAATGCCGAGAACGACGGTACTGTTGTCGTAGTGGATGCAGTGAAGCAGAAGATGATTCAGGCGATATCGCTCGGCAAGCCGGGGACGATCAAGCCGATGGCGGTTCTGCTTTCACCGGATGCTAGCAAGCTTTTCGTAAGTACGGGCCGCGGCCATCAGGTTTTCACGATCGACACAGCCACTAACAAGGTCGTTGGATCGGTGGAGGTGGGGCCGCGTCCCTGGGGTATCGCGCTGTCGCCGGATGGCAAGACGCTCTATTCGGCGAACGGGCCTTCGAACGATATTTCCGTGGTGGATGTCGCCACTAACGCCGTCGTCAGGAAAATCAAAGCCGGCGGGAGCCCTTGGGGCGTAATCGCCCTGGACCGCTAACCATTCGAGCGTCGGAAATGAACTTGAAGCGACTGACCGTCATCGCCGTCTTGCTCTGCCTGGCGGCGATCTTGTCTCCGGTATTGCAGGCGCAGACCGTGAGCTGGCGGATCGACCCGCTTCACAGCAGCGCACAGTTTAGCGTACGGCACATGATGATTTCGACGGTGCGCGGGCAGTTCGGCGGAGTTAAAGGCGGGATGACTTACGATCCGAAGAATCCCGCGGCTTCGTCCGTCGAAGCCACCATCGACTGCGCCACGGTTAACACTGGAGAGCCTAAGCGGGACGCGGACTTGAAGACGGCGGAATTCTTCGACGTGAAGCGTTACCCGGTTATGAAGTTCAAGTCGAGGAAAGTCGCAATCGCGGGTCCGGACAAGCTTAGAGTTACCGGGGACCTGACTATCAACGCCATTACCCGGCAGGTGGTTCTTGAAGTCGATGGGCCTACGGCGCCGATACGGGATACTCAGGGACGCGAAAAGATCGGAGTGAGCGGCCTTGCGAAGATCAGCCGCAAAGAGTTCGGTATCTTGTACAACCCGATCATGGAAGCCGGGGGCGTGGCAGTGAGCGATGAGGTTACGATCGTTTTGGAAATCGAGCTGATAAGGAATTAGGACTGATCCACCCAAGGCGTTCTAACTGGAGCCCAAGGTTTTGAAGGCGCGGAGTGGAATCGACACATCCGCACCGCAGAGGCCTTTCATCTGCGCCTGCCTGGCCGCGCTGGGCAACACGAGGGAATGCTCAACATCCGACGGCGATTTCACCTCGCCGTCCGCGATAGCTAACGCCAGGTCCGCCGTTCGGATGGTTGAGAATTCCTGGGTGGAGACCACTCCTTTGGCCTGCCCCGGAAGGTGAACGATAAACGGAACGTGAGGATCCCGACCGCCATCGATGCGAGTGGGAAAGCGCGCGGGATGGTCGGAACTCAGTATGATCGCGGTCTTCGAGTCGAGGCCGGCCCCATTAAGCGTGGCGAGAATGTCGCCGACGGATCGGTCCACCAACTCGAGCGCATCGTCGTAGAGAGCGGCCGAATAGCCGGAACGCCGGGAACGTCCGCCGTTCGGACTGTAAAAGTACGGCGTATGCGGAATATTGAAGTGGATGAACGCCAGCCCGATAGATGGGTCGGCGGCGTAGCGCCGCGCGGCCGCCATCAGCGCTTCATACTCGGCGGAGTGGCGTTCGGCCACGAGTGAAAGCCAAAAAAACGGAAATCAGCGACGTCTCGAACAACATGCGCGTCTCGTCGACTGCCGCTGCAAGAACCGTGTGGCTGGCGCTCGATGTCTGTTCATACTTCCCATCCCAATAGCAATCGGTTATCCGGGCGGCGAAAGCGCGGCAGTAAAGCAGGTACCATCCCGCCTCGGCCGTTGAATTCGCGGAAGGTGAGGATCGGCCCCGATGAGGCCCGGCCTCATCCGCGCCGGCCGGCTGCCATAGCGGAACCGCGCGCGCATCGGGCATTCACCCGATTGAATGTATTAGTTGACTAGTACACTATGATCGTAGATGAGCACTACGCGCAACGGCGCCGCTTTCGCCTTTCGCCTGGATGCGGATAGCGGCGTGCCGGTTTACCGGCAGCTCATCGACCAGGTGACCGGCTCGCTTGCCGCGGGCTCGCTGGCCGCGGGCAACCAGCTTCCCACCGTCCGCCAGGCGGCGGTGGACCTGGCGATCAATCCCAACACCGTAATGCGAGCCTACCGCGAGCTGGAAATTCGCGGCATTCTGGAAACCCAGCAGGGCACGGGCACTTTTATCAGCCGCCAAAAGTCGAAGCGTCCCGACGCCGAGCGGCAGCGGCAGTTGAGCCAACTAGTTTCCGATTTCCTCGCGCGCGCCGGCGCCGCCGGTTTCACCGTTGAAGAATTACTGGAGCAAATTCATGATCCTTACGCCGATCGCCCAAAGAACAGGAGATAACACCATGAAGTCCCAAACGTTCGACCCTCGCATCAGCCGGGTTGGTTTAGCGGTGTTCATCCTCTGCATGACCGCCGGCGGCGGGCTGACCGCCGCTACGCGGAGTCCGTACCCCATCCTGGCCGGCGCCCTGATCGGTCTCTATTTTCTCTTCGCCATTCGCGTGGCCAACCAATGGGAGAAGGTTGCGGTGCTGCGCTTCGGCCGCTACATCGGTCTGCGCGGACCGGGGCTCTACCACATCATTCCCGTGGTCGATTCCATCAGCCGTTATGTGGATCAGCGCGTGCGCGTGGCCAGCGTCTCGGCGGAATCGACGCTCACGCGCGATACGGTTCCGGTGAACGTGGACGCGATCGTGTTCTGGCTGGTATGGAACGCCGAAAAATCGATTCTCGAGGTGCAGGATTTCGGGCAGGCCGTCGACATGAGCGCGCAGACGGCGCTGCGGGAATCGATCGGCCGCCACGATCTTCACCAGATGGTGGCCGAGCGGGAGATGCTGGGCCTCGAGTTGCAGCGCATTCTCGATAGCAAGACGAACCCGTGGGGCATCACGGTGCAATCGGTGGAGATTCGCGACGTGCAGATCCCCATGGAGTTGCAGGACGCCATGTCCCGGCAGGCGCAGGCTGAGCGCGAGCGGCAGGCCCGCAACATTCTGGGGCAGGCGGAAATCGAAGTCGCGGACAAGTTCGCTCAAGCGTCGCTGGTATACCAGAACAACCCGACGGCCCTGCATCTGCGCGCCATGAACATGCTGTATGAGGCGATCAAGGAGCGCGGCTCGATGGTGATCGTACCCTCGTCGGCAGTGGAGACGATGGGCTTGGGCGGAAGTTTGGCGACGGCTTCGCTGGCGGGGGCGCGGCCCCAATAGCAGCGCCCGGCTCACAATAGCTTATCCGGCGTAATCGGCAAGTCGCGAACGCGCTTTCCGGTGGCATGATAAATCGCGTTGGCGATGGCTGCCGCCGATCCGGTAATGCCGATTTCGCCGATTCCCTTAGCGCCCATCGGACTTACATGGAGATCGTCCTCTTCAACCCATGCAACGTCTATCGCGCCGATATCGGCATTGGTCGGCACATGGTACTCGGCCAGATTATTATTCACTATCCGGCCAAGCCGGGGATCGTACGCAGTCACTTCATGAAGGCGAGGCTGATGCCCCAAACCATGCCGCCGATGAACTGGCTTCGCGCGGTCTTGGCATTCAGAATCTTTCCCGCGCCAAAAACGCCGGTCATTCGCGCAACGTGAATCTGCCCCAGGTCCGCATCCACGTGGACCTCGGCGAATTGCGCGCCGAAGGAAAACATGGAAAAGGCTTTTGCGTCCTGGTTCTCTTTGGTGGAAGCTTCGGCTTCCACATATTGCCGGCCGCTGCGGGCGATCAAATCCTGTATGCGCTCGCCGGCGTTACCTCCTCCGCGCCGGACAATTTGTCCATTCTCAATTGTCAGTTCTTCCGGTTTAGCGTCGGCGTGCACGGAACGCCGATCCTCACTCGCCATGGCAAGCAACTTATCGCGCAGGGCAGTCGCCGCCTGATAAACGGCGGCGCCGGCGCTCGCCGCAGTCTGGGAACCGCCCGAGACCGGCGTCTCCGGATAGCGCGTATCGCCCAGACGGAAAGTGACGCGTGAAACCGGCACGCCCACCGCATCGGCGGCGATCTGAGTCATGATCGTATAAGTGCCGCCGCCGACATCCTGCGAGCCTGCTTCCACCCGTACTTCGCCATCGGCGCCCAGCCGCGCTTTTGCCGACGCGGGACTGCGCCGCGCGGGATAGACGGAAGTCGCCATGCCCCATCCGATGAGCGTGTTCTTTTCACGCATTGAGCGGGGCTCTGGCGAACGCTTTGCCCAGCCGAAGCGTTCCGCACCTTGCCGGTAACATTCACGAAGCGACTTGCTCGACCACGGGAGGCGCTTGTCCTCGTCGCGCTCCGCATAGTTTTTGAGCCGCAGCTCCAGCGGGTCCATCCCGTGCTTGTACGCCAGCTCATCCATCGCAACTTCAAGCGCGAATGTGCCCGGCGCTTCTCCGGGAGCGCGCGTGTAAGAAGGCGTTCCTATGTCGGACCGCACCAGACGCTGCACCGTCGAGTTATTCGGGACCGAATACAGCATCCGAGTAGGGAAGGTCGCGGTCTCGGTAAATTCGTCCATAGTGGACGTGTGGGAGAGCGTTTCATTTGTGAGAGCGGTCAGCGTTCCGTCCTTTGTTGCGCCGGCGGAAATGGTTTGCCGTGTTTCCGAACGGCATCCAACCGGGCCAAACATTTGGGGACGGCGCAGAATTAGCTTTACGGGCCGATTCACGTGGCGCGCCGCCATGGCGCAGAGGACGGTATGAGACCACGTCGGTCCTTTACAGCCAAAGCCGCCGCCCAGAAAGAGCGAAATCACCCGGACGTTCTCCAACTGCAATCCGAACAAGCTAGCCATGCGCTTACGGTCGCCAAAGATTCCCTGAGACGTATCGTAGAGCGTCAGTTTGCCGGCGTTCTCCCAAACCGCGATCGTCGCGTGCGGCTCCATGGGCGAATGGGTATGGAAGGGAGTCGTGTAGATCTCTTCCATCCGGATAGCGGCTGTCTCCAACGCCTGCTTCGGATCGCCGCGTGAGCTTTGCCCGGGTTCGCCGGCGCCGCCCGCCTTCTTAGGAACGTAGGAACCCGAAAGACCGCTCTCGAAGGAGATCGAAGGTTGTTTCTCCTCATAGCGCACCATGATGCGATCGGCCGCCTCGCAGGCGGCCTCGAACGTTTCAGCGACTGCCACCGCAATGGGCTGATTCCCGTAAAATACCCGATCGTCCTGGAGTACTTGCAAGGCACGGTCCACGGGTGAAGACGGATCGACCGCCGTTGGGTCCTTCGCCAGTTTGATTCTGTCTTTGTGGGTCAGTACCGCAAGAACGCCTGGAACTCGCGCGGCCGCGGCTGTATCGATGGAGACGATTCGTCCTACCGAGATCGCACTCGTCTTGAGGACTGCGTAAGAGACGCCGGGAATATTCCAATCCGCGGCATATGTCGCCTGGCCGGTTACTTTCAGACGTCCGTCCACCCGGTCGAGCGGTTCGCCAACAGCTTCAGGCATGATCAGCGTTCTCCAATCCCCATCCAACTCAGCTCAGCCGCGTTCGCTTGCGGCGAGCAGCGCACGGACTGTGCAGCGGCGCGCCAGCTCCACCTTAAAGCCGTTATACCGATATGGCTTCGACCCCTTCATCAGAATCTCCGCGGCCTCCCGGAAGGCGGGTTCGGCCGCTTCCCGGCCGCGCAACGCTTCTTCCGCCGCCGGAATCCTCCAGGGTTTGTGCGCCACGCCACCTAACGCTATTCGGGCGTCGCGAATTCGACGGTTATCGCCGATATCTACGACCGCCGCTACCGACACCAGAGCGAACGCGAATGAGTTCCGGTCGCGTACCTTGAGATAGTGCGAGCGGCTCTGCGCGGGCGGGGTGGGAACATCGACGGCCGTAATCAATTCACCGGGCTTCAGCTCGCTCTCAATCTCGGGGGTGTCGCCGGGCAAACGGTAAAACGCGCTTATCGGAATAGTTCGTTCGCGCCGATCGCCCCTGACGACGATCCGCGCGTCGAGCGCGACAAGCGCTACCGCCATGTCACTGGTGTGTGTGGCGATGCAATGATCGCTGGCGCCGAGGACCGCGTGAATCCGGTTGTATCCGTGAAGGCCGCGCATCCCGATCCGGGCGAGCGTTTGTTACATTCCATGTAGCTGGGGTCGTAGAAATAATAACAGCGCGTTCGCTGCAGGATCTTTCCACCTACAGTGGCCATGTTGCGGATCTGGGGCGAGGCGCCCGAAAGAAGCGCTTGGCTCAGGAGCGGAAAGCGCTCCATGACCAACGCATGAGCTGCCACCTCGCTGTTGCGCGCCATGGCGCCAATCCGGATTCCGCCGGCTTTTTCCTCGATGCCGGCGAGCGGCAAACGGCCGATGTCGATCAGATGCTCGGGGTGTTCCACGCCCATTTTCATCAGATCGACGAGATTGGTTCCACCGCCCAGAAATTTCGCGCCGGCCTCGCGGCTTCCCAGCGAAATGGCGCCCGCGACATCATTGGGCCGTGAATAGGCAAAAGGTCTCATTTCGCTCTCCCGTCGCCTCCGCGCTGCTGCACTTCGCGCACCGCCGCAACAATGTTCGGATAAGCGCCGCAACGGCAGATGTTCCCGGCCATCCGCTCGCGGACCTCCGGATCGCTCAGCTCCGCGTGGGAATCCGACGGACTCACTGCGCTCGGCATGCCTTTGCGCCATTCGTCGAGCATCGCCACCGCGGAGCAGATCTGACCCGATGTGCAAAATCCACACTGGAGACCGTCGTGCTCGATGAAAGCCGCCTGCATGGGATGGAGTTCGCCGGCAACGGCCATCCCCTCGATGGTGGTGACCCGACTTCCGTCCTGCGTGACCGCCAGCGTGAGACAGGAGTTGACGCGAGCGCCGTCGATCAGCACCGTGCAAGCTCCGCATTGACCGTGGTCGCACCCTTTTTTTGTGCCAGTCAGATGAAGCCGTTCGCGCAGCAGATCGAGAAGAGTTACGCGCGGATCAAGGTCGAGATCGTGCGGCTGGCCGTTGATCGTGAGAGAGTAATGAAGCGTGCCGGGAGGACCGGTGGCGGCGGCGCCTGCCTTGGGTGTGGAAAGAGTCACAACCGCAGCCGCTGTTACCCCGACAAATTCGCGGCGCGTAACGTCAGCGGTAGGTTTGATAGGAATCCAAGAGATGCTGGATATCCCAGCAATAGTTGGACCACGGTGACTCCACACACGGATCTGGCGGCTTCCCGTGATTAGGCGAACTGGGCGGAAGTCCGACGACAGCTTCGCCGGCGAGGGCAAGAGCCGCAGGCGGAGGACGGGACGGACCTACCCGGTCCCTACGGCGCCCGAACCCATGGTACCTTGCAGACCTTCTGAGCGCACTCAAGAAAAGCGACTGGATCCGGTTAGCTCATCGGCTGCCTTGGGAGCGGGCTGTAATTCGTCTCCGAGTAATCGGGCGCGCCGATTTGGGATCTCGCGATTCGGCGGTAAAATCGTGTCATGGCGGAACTTAGAGCGCTAACTCAGGAGCAGCTAGCTCGGGCGGAGCAGCGCCTTCGCCACCCTGCGCCCGGTAGCCGCATTGAGGCCGCGCGCGAGTACGGCATCGACATGACGCTGCTGATTGAGCAATTGCGGCTCACGCCGGCCGAGCGGGCCCGCAAGCTGGAAAGCGCATCCACGGCAATGGAGCGCGTCCGCGGCGTTGCGCGCAGGCGCTCCTGATGCAGTTCGAAAGCGGGGTGAAGTTACTGTGCGATGCCGGCGTGGATTTCATCGTTATCGGCGGCGTCGCCGCTACATTCCATGGCAGTGTCCGAGTCACGTATGACTTGGACATCTATTACTCCCGGGTCTCTTCGAATGTGAAACGTCTTGTCGCGGCGCTTGCGCCGTTCCATCCGAGGCCCAGAGGGTTTGCGGAAGACCTGCCTTTTATATGGGACGAAGCGACGGTGCGTAACAGCGCCATCTTGACTCTATGGACCGATCTTGGCGCGATCGACCTTTTGGCCGGAGTCTCGGGTATAGGTTCGTACGGCGAGGCGAAGGCGCACTCTCTTGTTGTGAACGCTTTTGGCCGTCAAGTAAGCACGCTGGATCTCCCGAGCTTGATCGGGGCTACCCGCGCCACCGGCCGTGAGATAGATCTAGCAGCGCTCCCCGAGTTGGAAAGCCTGCTGGAAGCGGGTGAAATGTAAGCTCGCCTGACAACTGGCGGCAAATCGATGGCAATCAGCCGTGGCCGGCAAACTCGCGCAAGCATCCCCCCGCTACCGCGCCGCCGAACCCACGTACGCTTGAAACGGCGCCCAGTAAAACGGCTTCCGGTAACGTACATCGCCCTTCAATAACGCCAGCTTGGCGCTTCGCAGCGCGCTCACAGGGTCCTGTCCGGAGGCGAGGCCGGCATAGAAGCGCTCCATCAGCGCTTCGGTGGACGTATCGCTCACGTCCCAAAGCCCGGCGACTACATCGCGCGCGCCGGCTTGCAGAAAAGCCCACGCGAAGCCGATCAGACCTTCACCGCCATAAGTGCGCACGCCCGCGCTTCGGCAGGAGGAAATCGTTACCAGATCGGCGCGTATGGGAATGTCGATGACGTCGCGCGCGTACAGTTTGTACTGGCCGTTCCGGCGCGAAAGAACGATCGCCGATTCCAGCGGCCGTTCGGCGTTGGCATCGGCGTGCGCGGCGAAGTGGATCAACGAAAAATCGGCGGGGCCGGCCTGGCCGTATGCGGCTGGAGACGCCTGGGCGCCCATGTAAACCTTCTGCGTGGCGCCCGTGAAATGCGACTCGATGCCGCGCAGCTCGTCGGCCGCCTTGGGAAGCGGGCTGTAATCCGTTCCCGAGTAGTCGGGCGCTCCGATCAGCAGCAGCGAGGGGACGCGCCGGGCAACGGCAGCAGGCTTGTATGCGGCGATGGCGATGGAAGGCGCAATGGCGATTTCCACGTCTTCAATCCAGTAATGCGGCGCGGGCGTGGGGTTGATCATGGTCTCGAGGTTGAGGCGGTGCAGAGGGCCGTCCGGAATCACGATCAAGCGGCTATCCTTTGGTATCCCAGAGGCGATTTCGGCCAACAGCTTGTTCCAAAGAGCCGCGCCGGATGGGTCGTTAGCGGCGATGGGGTCGGTGAGGGAGTGTTCCACAACCTCGCGATAACGGGTGACCAGCGCTTCGATCTCGCCGGCGGGCGGAAGGGTGAACCGGCGGACGCCGTTGGCGGAGATCAGCCACGCGAACGATCGGCCGGGGGCAAACCAGAATGAGAGCAGACACGAGTTTGCCGATCGGGCGAGCCGCTTCAGCGCAGCGAGGTTGAGGAATTGCTCCGGCTTCAGATTGCGGCCCATCCGCTCGGCCAGCACGCGCGCCCGGCTTGACTCGACTACGCGCAGCGCGCCGGCGTCGTCGTTCTGCTGGACCAGGGCATCCACATAATCCCAATAGAAGGGAATCAGCCGCGAAAGAAGCGTGATTCTGTAGGGAGAGGTGAGATCGGATCTTGTGCCCTCGATGATATTCAGCGCGGCTTCAAACTCCCGATCGGCTTGCGCGAATTGGCTCCTGGCAGCGTCAATCTCTCCTAACAAGTCATAGACTGTCCAACGAATATCCGTCTGATCCCGATTGGTTCTCAGTAACTCATCGCAGATATGAGCCGCATCGTCGAGGCGGCCGCGCTCAAACTCGATCAAAGCCCGGTTCCTTTCAATATAAGGGACCATGTCGCGCGCATCGATCTGGCTGGCAAGGCCGGAGGCGCGCCGATTCCATTCCTCCGCGGCATCCAACTGTTTGGTTTTGAGATAGGTCAAAGACAGATTCTCGGCGAACCGGGCTGCATTTCGTTTGCTATCCGGATCAAGGGAGTTTTCAAATGCGCGTTTGTAACTGGCTATGGCCTTGGGGAACTGGTCCTGACGGTCATACAACACCCCAAGCTCGCCTAAAGCGGTGGTCAAGTTGGAGCGGGCGCCGATGGCTTCAAATATCTCCGCGGCCTTCCCCTGGTGCTCGAGCGCCAGCTCAAACTCGCCCAGATACGCATAGACGGAGCCAAGATTGCCATGCGCGAATGCGGCCACTCTTCGGGCGCCGGCCTTACCGGCCGCAGTGAGCGCACGCAGTCCAAGATCGAGAGACTCTTCGTAGCGCTGCTTAACCTTGCACGAATAGGACAGATTGTTGAGCGCATTAGCCTGCCAATAAGGATTTCCCAGACGATCGGCAATTGCAAGAGCGGCGCGAAAGGAGGGCTCACCGGCATCTCTTTCCTTGAAAGTGAGAATGCCTTCGCTGAGCCTTATGCGGATTTCGAGCTCCGGGTCGGTAACAGCCGTACCGGCTTTACGCAGAATCTCCGCCGCCTCGGTCTTGGACCGCAGGGGCGCAAGGTCGATCAGACGCCGGACCTCCAATTGTCTAAGGGCGGGAAGAGGCGGAACCGGATGGCCGAGGAGCTTCTCTAAATCCTTGTTCTTCGATTCGGCGGCAAGAGCTTCGGCCTCAAGGAGCCGGAATTTCCAAAACCAAGGGGAGTCCGGATTATTCCTCCAACGGTCGGCGTTGCTCGAAGCGTAGGCCGCCGCTTCGTCGAGGTTACCGCCGACGAATGACGACTGAGCTCGACGGTAGGCTGCGCCGGGCGATCCGAACCGCGAGCACGATGCGATTGAGACTGCGATGAGAAGCGCAGCAGAGCTAACACCAATACTGTTCACTCACTTAACCCCCGTCTCGGCTCAAGTCGAAGCGCGTTCACACGAGTGTGAACGCTGCACGCATGAGTGCGTGCGCCACGATTTGATTCGCCTGCGCTAACGGAACAGTATGCGGGCCGACCAGCATATCTCACCAGTTAGCTGCTGCCGAGCTGCCCGTTTGTCTGGCCGCAGCCCATCGTCCCGGGACCGCCCGCGCTGGAACCCATGGCCAGCCGCACCAGCGTCACCTGCCGCGTGTTACCCCTCAGCACAACCTCGCCGAGCATAATTCGTCCGAAGCCTTTCCATCTGATGGCATACCCTTCCACCGACATGCTCTGCTTCTCTTCTTCGGGCCCCTCCAGCTTGATCTCGCGCACCAGCGAGTACGTGTAGATGCCGTAAGGAGAGGCGAGATGTTCCGTGTCCGCCGGAGTGCCGAACCGCCATGCCTGATCGCGGCGGTAATCCGCCGTCCGGCTCTTATAGAACGCGGCAAGCTGCGCCTTCGAACCGGATGAGTGGAGCGGCTCTTCATCCAGCACCAGCTTCACTTTCACGCGGCCCAGGCGCATTCCTTCGATCTCGTTACCCCTGGTCGAGACGGTTGGCTCGGCCTGGCCCTTCTGCAGGGTGGATAGCATGTGGAACTTGACGAAATCGACATGCAGCTTCTCTACCACGCGGATGGATTCAACCTCCGCGCCCACCTCCGTCTCAAAACGGTCCTCGAACTCCCTGCCTTCGGCCGACGAATCGACGCGGTGGACCGACAGCAGGGTCCTATGCCGCGGGTGATCCACAACATAGGAGTAATCGGCGGCGTGGGCTGTCGCTAAGCCTCCCGTCACCGGCAGAACGCTCGCGCCCAGGGCGGGGATGCGATGATTCAGGTTCTCCACATCGTCCAGGCGGTGGAATTGGGCCGAAGCCCCGACGGTATATCCGGAATACAGGTATCGTTGTTCGGGCTCGAGGCTCATGAACTCCTAGTCTCCTTTGGGCACTGCTTCATATCCGGTTGTTATTTCAAACTGGCCGCGGCCCAGCTCAAGCCCGGGCTTTCCACCTTGATCGGTACGGACAATCAAGGTGTAGCGGCCGGCATTGAGCGTGCCAGGGAAGTATGCATCCAACAGCCGATTGAGTCCAGGGCTGTCCACGAATCCACTGCGCACCATTCGTCCGTTAGCGCCGATCACCTGTAACGCGACGCGCGCGCTATCGGTGGGAGCGGACAGCAGCATCTGAAAATGCAGCGGCATCACCTCGGACTGCCGCGGCAGAGACGAGCGCGTTTCCCCATCGAAAATCAACGGCAAGGCCACGGATAGAGGGCTGCGGAGGGTTGGAATGACGACGGCGTTCTGGTAACAGACGATCGCCGCCAGCGCCAGGGCCGCAAAAGTGGGAACCGCAACCGGCAGCCTCAGCCAGCCGACCCAGTCGCGCCTTAACCGGTCCCGCCATAGCATGGCTTTCTTGAGCGCCGGCGAAGTCCTTAGATCCCGCTCGCGATACAGGGCCTTCGCGTTCTCTATGAACACGGAGGCGGTTTGCACATCCTCGCCGCACACCCGGCACGAGAAAAAGTGCTCCTCGAACTCGTCCCTTTCCTCGGGGGGCATCTCGCCGAGGAGGTATCGTTCCGCGGCGTACGTTTCGGATGCTAGTATGTGGTCCATGAGAATCTCTGTCAGTTAGTGCCGCGGCGGCGCGTTTCGTTCCAAATTAATAACATTCCTTCCGCGGCCCTATTCCATTGTGATTTTCAGCACCATAGCGTTGCAGAGAAAAAACAGCGCCACTGTGCGCTGAAACGTCCGCTGCCGGCGGGTATACGCCATTTGGAATTTCGATTTGGCCCGATGCAGCAGGACTCTCAAATAGTCGGGGTCTACTTGAAATTGCTCCGAGATTTCGTGCCGGTCCGCTTCTTCGAAGAAAACCAGTCGCAGAATTTCGCGTTCTTTCGGCAATAATTCATCGAGAACGGCCGCCACCATCTGCTTCCGCTCTTCGGTAATCAGCTTACTCTCAGCGCCGGCAGCCTTGTCCACCGGCTCGGGCGTGTCCTCATCCACCAGGACGTGGCGCGATTGCTTATGGGTGAGCTCGAGGAAGACGTTGTTGGAGACCGCGTTAACGAATGCCCCAAAGCGCTCGGGCTGCGAAACGCCGGAGCCCTGCCGCAAGCTCTTGAGCACCCGGAGCAGCGTCTCCTGGCAGACATCCTCCGCCATTTCCACGGAAACTTTGCGGGCGCGCATTTTGGTGAGAATGAATTTCTCGAAATAGGCGCTAAAGTGCGATTCCGTGGCAGGATCGCCATCCGCCAGCTTGCGCACATATTCGGCATCGAAAAGATGGAACTCCACGCTTACGCCACCCGCTTGTCCCATCCATTATATAGAGGGGCCGGGTAAAACAGACGAGGCGCAATGCGTTTTCTTTATCTGCCCGCGGCGGAAGCCGGGCGCAAGCCGTCTTGCCAAGACCGGCTCACGAGCGCGGCCGTCCCGGCGTAGGGCATGAGGCGGCACGGGTACTGCGGGGGGGCGGGAAGGAGGAGCCGATGCGTCGCGGGCATGGAGGAGCAACCCATCGAGGAGGATTGGATGCCCCGTGTCCGGAACTCGTGCTTCGTGAGTCTGGCGACGCTCAGAGGCCCCGAGCACTGCACGATCTCCGCGTTCACGATCAGTTGAAGCGGAATTGCGCCATTCAACAGAACCGGCCAAGCGATGTACATGCGGACCTTGTCCCCCACACAGGCCGGCCCCTTGGCCAGAAATGCCACTTCGCGGCGGCTCATCCATACGGTCTCGCCGGCGCCTGTCCCTTCAGCGGCAGGCGTCGTAATCACGTAGCGAAGCCCATAGCTCATGGGGAAGCGCCTCGAAATATTCCGGCCTGTTTCATCGTTCATAGTTTTCCTCCGGTTTGGTTCTGTTGAACCTTTCAGCTTCATAGTGGAATGAAGCCCGCGAGCGTTTCAGGGGGAAACTCCCGAGAAAACGCAGCGGCTTCAACAAGACCTCAAGAGGGTGCGGAACATCCCGGACAGCCTGCCGGGCGCATGACATTTTCGGAGCGTATTCGGAGGATCGGCGGCGCCTGAAAGTTGCGGCGATCGCAGGGAAATCGCCTGGAGAGGCGTTGCCGAAGCGGATGGGGTGAGTGGACGGTCGAGGCTGTCAATTTTAACGCGGAGGCGCGGAGCGGCGGAGCAAGGCGCGGAGTCTTGCGGAAGTATGGGATGCCGGTGAAAGGGTCAGCCGATTGTAGTTCAGACGATTATCGAGGGCACGGAGGCAGGAGGAAGCGGAGAAATCAAAGCATGACTACCGGCAGGCCGAAGCGGCGAGCCGCTGCGGCGTAACGCAGCCCCGGATCAACGATCTGCTCCGCGGCCGGGTTTCCCGCTTCTCGCTCGACGCGCTGGTCAACATTGCGACGGCGCTAGGCTCGCGTGCGCTTCGATCTCGAAGCCGCCTGAGCCGGGTTCTTTTCCGGAAGCGCTTGGCCGGCACAGCCAGATTTACCGGTTCAAACCCCTGGCCTTGTGCACGGTTGACGCATCCGGAAGTTGGCGGCGGACCTCGGCTGGCGGGCAGCCAACCCTTGGATGCGGGCCGGACGTCCGTTCCGGGAAGTCGCCGAATTACTCCCAACAGATGCGCTTAGACGCACTTGCGGCCGTTGATGGCGTCCACGTGGGCGGAACGTGCCGCCGCCTTACGGTCGCGGCTCCGTAACTATTTGCAGACACACGCAGCCGAGACAGAGCCGGTAGAGTACCCCCACCCGCCTGGGGCGCCGTTTCGTGACATACTCTCCAGTAGATCGATGACGCTCAGCCGCCGGGAATTCGTTGGGTTGATCGGCACGGCCGCGGTGGCCGCCGCGGCGGACCAACCGCATTCGCAGATCCTGATCGATTCCGAAGACGCCGCCCGCATGCGCGATTTCGTCAAGCGCCACCGCGCGGCGCTGGCGGATACGCTCGCCAGGCTCGACAAGCTCGCCACCGAGGCGTTGCGCGCCGGACCGTGGAGCGTCAGTTACCAGCGGCCGGCGGGGCTGAACGTGAACGCCGGGCTAAACGACTACGTGAGCGAAGGACCCTACTGGTGGCCCGACCCCAAGAATCCCGCCGGTCCGTATATCCGCAAAGACGGCCAGCGCAATCCAGGCCGCTTCATGGGTAACCGCAGCGACCTGGAGAAGACGACCGAATCGGTTCTGGCGTTGGGCATGGGCGCATTCCTTCTCAGCAAGGCCGGTTGCGCCGACCACGCGAATCAGGTGTTGTCGGTGTGGTTCGTGGACCCCAAGACGCGCATGAATCCGGACCTGGAGCGCGGGCAGATGGTGCGCGGCATCAACACGGGGCGCGGTACCGGGATTATCGACACGGTCTCGCTGATCCACGCGGCGCAGGGCGTGGCTCTGCTGGAGACGGCGGGGGGCCTCGATGCGGGCGTGGCGCAGGGCGTGCGGCGGTGGTACGCCGATTACCTGAAATGGCTGACCACCAGCAAGAACGGATTGGACGAAAAATCCTCGGGCAACAATCACGCCACGTGGTGGACCGCGCAGGCCGCTTCATTCGCGGCATTCACGGGCGATGCGGCGGCGCAACGGATGTGCTGGGACCACTGCCGCAACTATCTGGTTCCCACCGAAATTAAGCCTGACGGAAGTTGCCCGCGCGAAGAGGAGAGGACGCAATCGCTGAGCTACTCGTCGATGAACCTCGATGCGTTCGCGACCGTTTGCCGGCTGGCGCAGATGGCCGGCGTGGATTTGTGGCATTTCCGCGCCGCCAAGGGCAAGGGCGCCAGCGTGGAGAAGAGCTTCCATTACCTCATGCCGTATGTGGCGCAACCGGATAAGTGGAAGAAGCAGCAGATCACTAAGTACAGCGCGGATGGCTACGTGTTTCCGGGCCTCGCGGGAATCGGATTGCCGGATCAAACGCTGCTTGCGGAGTATCTCAAACTACCGCGTTCGGAATTGGGCTGGGTACAGTTCGTGGATATTCTGGTGCGGAGCGGGAAGGCGTAGCTTAGCTAGCTGCCTGCGGATCCAATGGTGGACCCGTTCCTACTTGACGACAACTGTGATCGCAGATTTCCACGAACTGGCCACTTGGAGTTAAACGCAATGCCTAGGCTGGCGTGAGGCGGGGTTGTGAGAGGCCAATGATTCCTCCTGTGAAACGCCGCTCACGATAGTTCCCAGGCACCACTTGGACGTACCGCCGGCGTGGGGGAAGGTCGTTCTTCACGGCGGCGCGACGGAACGATTGACGACCGTGCCGACTGCCAAAAATGCGTCCGTCCGCGATTCCGCGCTGCACGGGCACGAGCCCCGTTTAAGCCTGCGCGTCCGACAGACCCCCACTTGTTAGACCAGCGAAATCGCCAAAACCGTCAATCCCCTGAAAACAAGAGCAATTTTCCTATTGACAATAATCGCATATTGCAATATTATCATTACAGATTGCGATATGAAGCTTGGTGAAAAAATCCGCTACCTGCGCGAGGTGGAAGGGACGCTGCGCGGGCTCGACCGCGAGATCTCGCAGCTTGAGTTGGCCCGCCTGATCGGTAAGGAGATGGGAAAATCCATCAGCCAGAGTTATCTTTCGCAGATTGAGAGCGGCGCGCGGCCGCACCTGACCAATGGAACGCGCATGTTGCTGGCGCGGTTTTTCAAGGTGCACCCCGGCTATCTGGTGGACGACCCGGAGGGTTACCAGAACGAGTTGATTTCCGACCTTGGCGGCCTGGAAGACAAGCTCGACCTTTGGCTGGTGAGCGGCGCGGAACGGTTCCGGCGCGACCCGGCGCTGCATCGGGCGCTGCTCGCGATCGCGCGGCACAAGGATTCGCGCATGTGTTTGACGCTGCTTTCGACCATTCTCGATAACCCGGGATTGGGGGAGCGGCTGATGGAAGTATTGAAACCCGAAGTTCGCCGTAAAGGCAAGAACGGGAGTGGCGTATGAGCTGGTCTGAATTCTATTTCGCGTGTTTCGTATTCGGTTTCGGTCTGAGCGTGGTCGCGCTGCTGGGCGGAAGCGCCCACCTGCATTTGCCGCATTTGCCGCATCTGCATTTGCAGCATGGCGCGGATGCGGGACACGGCCCCGCTTCGTGGTTCAATCTGGCAACCATCGCGGCGTTTCTGGCGTGGTTCGGCGGCACGGGCTACCTGCTGGAACACTACTACGGCGTTTGGTTCGTGCTGGCGCTGGGCATTTCGATAGTGAGCGGCATCGGCGCGGCGTCGGTAGTGTTCTGGTTTGTCGCCAAGGTGCTCATCGGGCGGGAAGCGCCGCTCGACCCCGCCGATTACGAAATGGTCGGCGTGCTGGGCAAGTTGAGCACTCCCATCCGCGCCGGCGGCACCGGCGAGGTGATTTATTCGCAGGAAGGCACGCGCCGCGTCGCCGGCGCGCGCAGCGAGGATGGCGCCGCCATCCCCAAGGGAACTGAAGTGGTTGTGACGCGCTACGAAAAAGGCATCGCCTACGTCCGCTCATGGGACGACTTCGCGGCGCTACAAGGAGAGAAGTAAGTGAGTGGAGTAACTATGGAACATCCAGTGTTTGTTTACGTCGGCCTCATGTTACTGGCCCTGATTTTCCTGATGGCTATGTTCGCCAGGCTATTTCGCAAAGCGGGGCCGCACGAAGCGCTTATCGTCTACGGGTTCCGCGGCACGCGCATCGTCAAGGGGCGCGGCACGGTGATCTTCCCGATGGTGGAGAGCGTGCGCGGCCTATCGTTGGAGTTAATGTCGTTCGACGTGGCGCCGCAACAGGATCTCTACACGCGCCAAGGCGTCGCCGTCACTGTGGAAGCCGTGGCGCAAATCAAGGTGAAGTCCGATCCTGAATCGATCCTGACTGCCGCCGAACAGTTTCTCACCAAGCCGCCGCAGGAGCGCGAGGGATTGATCCGCCTGGTGATGGAAGGCCACTTACGCGGCATCATCGGGCAACTTACGGTGGAAGAAATCGTGAAACAGCCCGAGATGGTGGGCGAACGGATGCGCTCCACGTGCGCGGACGATATAAACAAGATGGGCCTCGAAGTAATTTCGTTCACCATCAAAGAGGTCCGCGACAAGAACGAATACATCAGCAATATGGGCCGGCCGGATATCGTGCGCATCCGCCGCGACGCCGATGTAGCCGCCGCCGAAGCCGAACGAGACACCGCCATCAGGCGCGCCAATGCCTCTCGCGAAGCCTCGGTCGCCAAATCGCAAGCCGATCAGGAACGAGTGATCGCCGAAACCGCTTCGCAAACCAAACAGGCCGAAGCTACTCGCGACCTGGAAATCAAGAAGGCCGAATACATGGAGACCACCAAGCGCCAGCAGGCGCAGGCGGATAAGTCGTATGAGATTCAGACCAATATCATGCAGCAGCGGGTGCGCGCCGAGGAAATTACCATCCACTTAGTGGAGAAAGAGCACGAAGTCAAAGTGCAACAGGCGGAAATTCTGCGGCGCGAGTCCGAACTTACGGCCACGGTAATGAAACAAGCGGAGTTCGAACGCCGCCGGATCGAGACCATGGCCGAGGCCGAGCGCAATCGCACTATCGCGGAAGCCGAAGGCCGCGCGTCGGCTATCCGCGCGCAGGGCGAGGCGGAAGCGGAGATCATCTTCAAGAAGGGCGAGGCCGAAGCCAAGGCGATGAACGTGAAGGCCGAGGCGTATCTGCAATTCAACCAGGCGGCCATTGTGGATAAGCTCATCACCAACATGCCCGAAGTGGTAAGGGCTCTCGCCGCGCCGCTGGCCAACGTGGACCGCATTACCGTGGTCTCCACGGGCAACGGCGCCACGGCGGGCTTGAACAAGATTACGGGTGACATCACCCAAATGGCGGCGCAGATACCGGCGCTCTTCGAATCGCTCTCGGGAATGAATATGAGCGAGCTGTTCTCGAAGATTC
This sequence comes from Bryobacterales bacterium, assembly GCA_003135055.1. Classification (GTDB taxonomy): domain Bacteria; phylum Acidobacteriota; class Terriglobia; order Bryobacterales; family Bryobacteraceae; genus PALSA-243. Next base: position 70,312 of record PLDF01000195.1, read on the forward strand.
GCACGATCGGCGACGAATCGCCCAAGCCGGATAGTAAGGCGAAGGGCGCTGGGCAAGTGTAAACAGTGGGGCGGACCCCCGGTCCGCGGCCGGCCTCCTGGCCGGCCTTCCCCGCAATCTTAAGATCGGAGAAACTGACATGGCACTATTAGAACGCGTTTCCACACTAATCCGGGCGAATCTCAACGACCTGATCGACAAAGCCGAAGAGCCGGAGAAAATGATCAAGCAAGTCATTCTCGACATGGAAAACCAACTGCTGCAAGTCAAGACGCAGGTGGCCATTTCCATCGCCGACCAGCATGTTCTTCAGAATAAGCTGAAGGAGAACGAAGAGAACGAGCGGCAATGGATGCGCCGCGCCGAAATGGCTCTGGATAAGCGCGACGACGCGCTGGCACGCGGCGCCCTGGAGCGCTCCATGAGTTACAAAGCGATGGCCGCCGGCTTCCGCCAGCAGGTGGAAGATCAGAAGACGCAGGTGGAGAATCTCAAATCGGCGTTGCTGAAGCTGCAGCAGAAGCTGGAAGAGGCGCGGGCCAAGAGCGATACGCTGATCGCGCAGCACCGCCGCACGCGCGCGCTCAACAAGGCGACGCGCGCCACCGGGGCCGTTGTTGGCGATACGCACGCGGCCGCGTTCGACCGTATGAAGGAAAAGGTGCGTCACACCGAAGCTACCGCGGCGGCGACGGCCGAACTCGCCGGCGACGACGTGGAAGAGCAATTTGCCGCGCTCGAAAAGCAGACCGAGGTGGACCGGCTGCTCGACGAGCTGAAGTCGAAGCGCAAGGCTGGATAAGTGCATATGGTCTACAATGGACGCAACGACCTGTGGTTCGTGGCCGTCTTCGCCCTGGCCACTGCAACGCTGCTTTTCGCGGGCAAGTATTGGATTGGCGGACCGATGCTGCCGATTTTCGGGCTGTGGCTTTGGCCGCAGCGGTTTGATACGTCGGGCGAGGGGGTGCGCATCCGCGCCGGCCTGGTGCATCGCTTCATCCCGTTCGAGGTGATTACTTTCGTTGGACCGTGCGCGGGCGGGCGCAATCTGGCCCTGACGTTGGACGGAGTGTGCATCCGGTATGGGCTGAACTCGGAAGTGCGCATCGCGCCTGCCGATGCGGACGCGTTTATCGCCGATGTCGCCAGGCGCTCGCCGCATCTGGTGAGACGCGGACACGATCTGGTGCTGGCCGCGGCATAGGATGGATTTGGGCTTCTTACCGCTGTGACTTGGATTACGGATTCGGGCGCATGAGTCCGTATGGCGTAAGAGGACTTATGCGATTCGAAACTAAGTTCGACCGTTGGATCGTCGGCTTATTGGTTTTTGAGGCAGCGATAAGCGTGGTGATCCCCGCCGCAATTCTCTTAACGGCTGCAGAACCTAATCGGCCGCCGTTTTGGTGCGCAATTCTCCCCTGGCTGATTTTGGGCCTGCGTGCTAACCTGCATGCTGCCGCAGTATTACGAAGCGCGGTCGGAGGGATTGTTCATTCGCCGAGGTTGGCGCAAGATCCTGATACCCTATGCCCTCCTGTTGGGATCCAATCTGCTTCAAATACGCGCAGAGCGGCCGTCTTCTCAACGGATCGCCTCTTGATAACAACCCGTGAGGGCAAATGCTATGTAATTGCGCCTGCCAAGCAAAGACAGTTCTTAGATGAGATGTCGCGGAAGACGCTCCTTGAGCGTATAGGGTCCGGCATAGGATTGCTTTTGTCGCCGCTCATGGACATTTGAAGTTACTTACGACGCTCCGCAGATATCGCCGACGGTGGAGCCGAGCATTGACAGGGTCGGAAAAACCCGGCCTTCCGACCGGTTGGCAAGCTGAAGCGTACCCCGCCTTAGGCATCGGTTTTTCATGATATTTCGCGGGCCGCAGGCCCTGAGCGACAGGGGCGAAAAACCCCGCCCTATGTTCGCCCTCTGTTCCCAGTTTATTTGTCAGTGGCGCCGAGCGAAGGGGCCATTATGGCAGCGCCATATGGGGCCAAGGCGCCAGGGCTCGATGTCAGCGAAGGCGCCCGCAGCCTTTGACGGCCATGCGGACCTACTAACCGCGCTCGGCAGGGCGAGAGAAAAATGAGAAGCACGGGGCGGCGGCCCCTGGCTCTGCGATAAACTCTTGAGTCTGAGCTGAACCGGAACCTGCTGCGCCCTGGAGAGGAGTGAGGTCCCCTCCAGGGCATGAGCTT
>PLDF01000480.1 GCA_003135055.1 Bryobacterales bacterium
TGCCGTCGCCGTTATTGTGGAACAGCAAGCTCGAAGTTCCCTTGAACACGCGCGGGATGCAGTAGAAATGCTTTCCCAACTTGTTATCGCCGCAGGAAAAGTGACTGGTGGCGCCGTAGTCCACAAAACTACAGACGAAAAGATCCAGCCGCCCGTCGTTATCGAAATCGAACCAAACCGCGCTGGTGGTCCAGTGATTCTCGAAAACCTTCGCCCCCAGCCCCGCCTTTTCGCTCACGTCCGTGAAGGCCCCATTTCCGTTGTTGCGATAAAGAATCGGCCGCCCGTACGCTGTCACGAACATGTCGGCGAAACCATCGTTGTCGTAGTCGCCCANNACGTCGGTGAACGTGCCGTCGCGGTTGTTTCTGTAGAGTGCGTTGCCGATCGGCTTCTGGGGTTTGTAGAAGTCGCTCGGGCCGCTGTTGACCAGAAAGATATCCATCCAGCCGTCGTTGTCATAATCCAGAAATGCGCAGCCGGGGCCCATCGTTTCGGGCAGGTAATGCTCAATCGAGGCGGCATTGTCATGCACCCAGCGGATTCCGCTCGTCTCCGGCGGAACCTCTTCAAACAGCGGGCGCGCCTCGGCCCTTCCGCGCCGCAGCCCGGCAAGCACAGCGCCCCCGGTCGTCAGGAACTGCCTTCGGTCGATCTTTGAAAAGCGTCGCGGCATGTTTTTCTCAGTATGACGTTCTCAGTATGGCGTTCTCAAGATCGCTTTCTCAATTCGGATATGGGTCGCCCGCGCGGGCGATGCGGATCTGATGATCGGTGAAGCGGGCATGCGCGCCCGGCAGCTCGACCTTTGGCATATGGCATCCGGCGCAGTTCGCCTTCGCCACGCGGCAGACTTTCGTGTGCAGCGCCGCGGAATGGCAGGCGGCGCACTTGGCGTCGTAGCTCGCGAGATTGGTTTCCAGCGCCTCGTGCGGATTGTGGCAGGCCGCGCAACGGATGCGGCTGTCCGCCCCGTCATAGCACTTGCTGTTGGCGAGGCGGAAGGGTTGGAAGCGCACATTACCGACGCCGCGCGGTCCGTTGACGGCGATCTGCGACCAGGTGCGGTGACAGCGGCCGCACAAGTCGGCCGTGTCGTCCGCGGAAAGCGCGCTCAGGTGTGGCAGCTTCGCCGCGGCGATATCGCCGATGCGCACGGCATCCGCGTGCTTTGCCGCCGCCTCATGGCACGATTCGCACCCGACGCCGGGAATGAGCGCTTCCATATGCAACTTGCCCCCGGACACGCCGCCCGCAGAGTGGCAACCGAAGCAATCGCGCGCTTCCATAGAGCTCATGTGGCGGCCCGCAGCCTCCACGATGGTTTGCGGCTTGGTGTTCTGTGCCCCCATTGTCAGATCGAGCGCCCCCAGCGCATAGAAAAAGCTGACGCGGCTTTCGTAAAACGCTCCGTTATATTCGAACACATAGGTCTGGCCCGCCTGGCCGCGTCCGAATGCCCATAGCAGCGGAACCGTGAAGGTCTCAGTCCCATGCGTCACGGTTAGGATGCTGCGGTCGCCCTGGCGCGCGATGCGCGATTGATACGGGCCCTCTTGAAACGAAAGGTCGGCATGCTGTTTGAGAATGTCGCTGACCTCCACCCGTTCGAGCGCTTGCCCCATGGGCGTCGCGCGATAGTGCGCCGTCTGTGCGGCATGACAGGTGGCGCACGCCGCGTCGCCGCCCAATGGCGAGGCGGCCGCGGCAGTGAACGGCAGGCCGGGCAGCAGCAGCCATAGGCACGCATAGGCCGCGCGGTCCACTCTCATTTTCCTATGGCTCCTGGTTCGGTAGCCTGTTTCTCTGCATTCAGCCGCAGCACCGTGGCGCGCTCCTTGTCGCCATCCTCTTTGCGCTTCAGGCGGTAGTACGCCGTGGCCAGAGAAACATGGGCCGCCACAAAAGCCGGAATCTCCCGCGTCAGTTTCTCCAGTTCGGTGAGCGCCTCTTCGGTCCGGCCTTCTTGCAGATCGAGCGCCGCCAACTGGTAGCGGATGGTCGCATCGCCCGGACGTACCGCGAGCGCCCGCTGGAACCTTTGCCGCGCCTCGGCATAGTCTTGCTCCTGCTTCAGCAGGACGCCAAGCTGCATGTTGGCGGTGTAGTCGTTTGGGTTCGATTCCAGTTCTTTGCGAAACGCCACGCCTGCGCCGGGCGTGTCACCAGTGCTGGCCAATGCCATGCCGTAATATGAATAAACGTCCGGAAGCTGCGGGTTCAGTTCCACGGCCTTCTTGAGATCCGGCAGGGCGCCGGCATAATCGTGCACCGACATTTTGGTGGCGCCCATTAAGAGACGGGCCTCCGCGGAATCGCCGTCGCGCAGGATGCGATCCACCAGCACCTGCCCGCGCGCCGTCTGTTCGTCGCGGATCAAGGCCGTGCCTAACAAGTAGATGAGCGCCTTATCGTCCGGCGATTGCGGCTCCAGAGGCGAGAGCAGTCCGACGACCTTCTTGTTCTCGCCGAGGCGCAGGTCGCAATCCGCCAGCAGGAAAATCGCCTGCCGGTTCGCTGGCTGCTCCGCCACCACGCGCGCCAGCTCCGAGGCGGCCTTCGAAATCTCCGCCGCCTTGTAATAAGCCAGCGCCAGATTCAGGCGAACCGGCGCATTGCCGGGTTGCGATTCCAGAGCTTTCTTGTATTCGACGATGGCCTCTTCATAAAGCCCCGCGCGAGAAAGCGCCGCGCCCAGGTTCGACCGCGCCATGACATTGCCCGGGACCTGCTTCAAATACGCACGGTACTCGGGAATCGCGGCCGCGACGTCGCCCGCCTGATGAAGCGCGATGGCGTGACGCAGAACCTCCTCAATCGCCGGCGGCTGTTGTGGCGGCTGTAGGCTCCACGCGGCCACCGCAAGCCAAAGGGCGAGCCATGTAAACCGGGCGATGGCTCTACCGCCGTGGCCGTGTGATTTTGCGGACTCGCTGGAAACCACTCCCTCACGGTCGTGGCTCCGATCAGAGCCGCGCGCGTCAGCAAGCGGTTTTTCCGTAGCGCCGAATCTTGCGGTCGGAGAACTAGCGCCGTGGCCGTGTGACTTTGCGCTCTCGCTGGAAACCACTCCCTCACGATCATGGCTCCGATCGGAGCCCCCAGCGGGCGTGCCGTCAGCAAGCGGTTTCGCGATAGCACCGTATCTCGTGGCCGGGGAACTACCGCAAGCGCACATCGGCCTCTCTCCTGGCCAGGATCTCACGAATTGTCCGCTCCAGGTCGTCCGCATGAAAATCCAGCTCTCCCAGCCGGGTCTGGAATGCCACTTTCCCGTCGCGGCCGACCAGGTAAAGACGGCTCGGCCATGCTTGATACGCGCGCTCCGAAGCCGCATCCATGCCGTCCACCACAACTCCAAAGGGCAGGGTCAACTTGCGCAGGCAGAGCGTAGCATGGTCCTGCTTCTCAGCCATGTTGCGCGCCGCCGGCAGGTCGATTCCTTCCTTTTGATTGATGGTGCTCTGCCATTGCGACTCCGCGCCGCCATTGGCATGCGCCTCGCTGATGTAGACTAAGCGGAAGTCCACGCGCTCGTGGTACTGCGCGGCAATGCGCTTCAGGTCGTCGGCCGAGCTCCGCAACTTCGGGCACGTATAGCTCCCGAACACCAGCACCACCGGCCGTGCCAAGCCGGCGAAACTGAGTGTTCCGACCGGTGGCGCTACCGCCCCTACAGGGATTCCCGGATCGCCGATTCCCACGTCCCCACGCCCAGCCTGCTCGAAATGGAAACCTTCGGCCAGCGCCGCGCGCGCCTCCGCCGACCCAGGCCGCACCTGCGCAGCGCGTGCGAGCAACCTCCGCGATTCCTCAACTTGCCCGCGGCGCGCCAGAATCGAAGCCAGTTGGAAGTTCGCATCGTAATCGTTCGGGTTGGCGGCTAATTCCTTGCGGAACGCCGCCACCGCAGAATCCGCATCGCCGGTGAATAGCAGCGCCTGTCCCAGGTATGACTGCAATGACGGAACCTCGGGATTCAATGCCGCTGCCTGGTTCAACTCCTTTACGGCGGCAGGATAGTTACCGGCGCCGAACAAGGCCGAGCCCAGCAGAAAGTGCCCTTCAGCCGAATCGCCGCGCCGCAAGATGCGGTCCACCCGGATCTGCCCATCCGCCACCCGCCCCAACCGGATCAACGCCATGCCCAGGACGTAGTTCAGCGCCAGATCGTCCGCATGGGCCGCCTCGAGGGGTGCGGCAGTGTCCACGGCCTTCCGGAACTCACCCATGCGCAGCCGACAGTCGGCAAGTAGCAGGGCCAGATTGAGATCTGCCGGTTGGGCTGAGTGGAGAGTCTCCAGCTCATCCGCGGCCGCGGGAATCTGAAACGACTTGTAATAAGCCAGCGCGAGGTTGAACCGCAGCCGGGGCGCAACATCCTGCTGGGCGGTCTTCAGCGCCTCAAGGTATTCCCCGATGGCGTCCTGGTAGCGCCCCATCCTCACGAAGACCGCACCCAAATTGGATCGCGCATCCACGCGTCCAGGCTCGGCCACCAGGCAGGCTTCGTATCCGGCCACCGCCGCTGCCAAATCGCCAGCCTGATGCAGACGAAGGGCGGCGTCGAAATCACAACCGCCAACCTGGGTTTGGGCCCTCATGCCGACGGCAAAAAATGCGATAATCAGGTACCGCTGTGGCAACGGTTTTTGCCTTCCTCAGTAGGAGAATTCTATCACCAACCGGCCTAACAACCCTCGTTCCGCTTACGATTTAGACGTTAACGTTCGCCGTTAACGTCTTGATTTTACGGCCAGTATTTCGTTAACGTTCTATTTCCAATGCTGCGTAATTCAAGGAATACACACGGTGCTTTCCTTAGTCTCACCACCAGCAAACCATATGAAAAAGCGGATTCGCCCGGAATCGCTTCAGTTTGGCGCTACCGTTTTTCGTAGGCGGACTTCGGAGTAGTACTAGGCCGTCTGAATCCTAGGATTAACCTGCCAACCAGCCTTCCCTGTTAACCGCATCTATCCTTCATTAGCCTTTTTTCCCGAATCTAGTGCTTTTATACTACCCTTAACTTCCAAGAATGTCCGGGTCCCTGTAGATTTTCTTCTCTTGGAAAGCTGGGGTCGCAAAATGAGAAGGGGAGCACAAATCCATATGATCAGAATCCTCGCCGGATTCGCGTTGGCAACCATGCTTGCAACCAACCTCGCCGCGCAGGGCATCTACGCGACGCTGACGGGTCTGGTAATCGACCAATCCCGGGCCGTGGTGGCGTCGGCAAAAGTCAGTTTAAAAGACGCGCAGTCGGGCTCGCAACGCGACTCCGTCACCAATAGCGATGGCTACTTCACTTTCGCCTCTGTGCCTGTTGGCAGTTACGTACTCACCATTGAGGCGAAGGGCTTTGAGACATATAAGGTGGCGGGAATCGATCTGAACGGCGGCGACAAGCGCAATGTGGACGCCCAACTTACCGTCGGCACAACCTCTCAGACCGTCGAGGTCACCGGGGCGGTCGATGTAGTGGCGCCAGTGGACTCGGGGGAGAAATCGGATATCATCACCCAGAAGGAATTGCAGAACTTCGTCGCGGTGGGCAGCAACGCGGCCGAATTCATCAAGATCATGCCGGGGTTCGGCATCATGGGCGGCTCCGGCGGGACCTCGAATAAAACCGCCTATACCGGCGAGACCATCGGCATCAACGGCAACGGGGACTCCGGCAGCCAGAGCCCGCTGAACAACGCCTATTCCTACAATGGTTTGCCGAGCAATTCACTCGACATCACGGCGGATGGCGCCCATGTGTCCGACCCCGGCTGCAACTGCGACACGCCGGTAAATCCGAACTCCGACATGATCTCGGAACTCCAGGTGAAAATGTCGAATTTCAGCGCCGAGAACCAGAAAGGGCCCGCTGTTATCACGTCGGTGGCCAAGTCTGGCGGCAAGGATTTTCACGGTTCTGCGTTCCTCTATGCCCGCAACTACGCGATGAACGCGAATGACGCGCTGTTCAACGCCAGTGGCGAGGGGCGGCCGGAGAACAAGTATTACTATCCCGGCGTTACTTTTGGCGGTCCGGTTCTGATCCCCGGCACGCATTTCAATAAAAATCGGAACAAGCTGTTCTTCTTCACCGGGTTCGAATACTTTTATCAAGTTCTCGATACCGGCCTGTTGCGCGCCACTGTGCCAACGCCCGGCGAGCTTACCGGCAACTTCTCGCCGGCCGAAGTTGCCAAAGAGGGCAACATTACCGCTAACGGCGGCCCTCCCGGTCAAATGAGCGCCGCTGGCCTGGCGCTGTTCCCCAATTCGATAATTCCCACCAACCTGATCGACCCCAATATGCAGGCGTTGATGAAACTGTATCCCCAGGCGAACGCGAACCCCAATGCCACCGGCGGATACAACTACGTCCAGGCGGAGACCTTCAATCAGAACAATACGCAATGGATGTCCCGTTTGGACTACAACATCAGCGATAACACGAAGCTGTTTATCCGCTACAATTTGCAGCGCGAAACCCAGCAATTTCCAGTAGGACTGTGGTGGCGCCAGGACGAGCAGGTTCCTTATCCGACCCCGGTCGAAGGGAAGAACAAATCGGACAGCATTACCGCTTCGCTGACTCACGTGTTCAGCCCCACGATGACCAATGAGTTTGTATTCGGCTACACTTATATAGGTTTCCCCAACGTTTTCCAAGATCCTTCCAAGGTAAACCGCGCGAACGTGGGTTATACCTCTAAGGGCCTTTTCAACAACGGCGTGGCGCAGATTCCTTCCTTCGGAGGTACAGGCTGGACGAACCAGGAAGCGGCTCTGATATTTAACCCCGGCGGATTTGAAGACGGGGGAAATTCGGCTGGCTTGTATGCCGACAAGTGGATGCCAAGCTTTAGCGACACTCTTACTAAGGTGGCCGGCACCCACACCCTGAAGGGTGGATTCTTCTACGAATTTATCCGCAACGCCCAGCCCGCCAATGACGACACGAACGGCGATTTAGTAGTGTATAACGGCAACTCCAACACGTTCGGCAACGAATATGCCGACTTACTGTATGGCAATCTGTACAGCTATACGGAGTCCTCTTTCAACCGGGTCAACGACATCTCGTACAACACGTATGAGGGATTCGTGCAGGATTCGTGGAAGGTTTCGCGGCGATTTACCTTGGAACTCGGCATCCGCCTTACGCACTTCCAGCCTTGGATCGACCGCACGGGCGCGGGTTATTCGATTTTCAATCCCGCGCAATACAACGCGAGCTGCACGCCGGTTCAATACTGCGGCTTCGAATGGCACAGCCGCGACGCTGCGGTCCCGCTGGGCGGCTTCCCCACTCGCTCGCTGTTCTATCAGCCCCGCTTCGGCGGCGCATACGATCTTACCGGTAAAGGCAAGACCGTTCTACGCGGCGGTTGGGGCCGATACTATTATCACTCGGGCCAGTTCACCGCCGGTCTCGATGTGGCCGCCGGCGTGCAAACAATCAGCTTGGCTAATAACGTCAACGGGGCGCCCTTACTGGCGCGCAACCTGTCGACTATTAACGTAGGCTCCCAAGCGCTCTCTCCAGCCGCGGTGGACAGCACGGACAACAAACAGCCATACACCGATAGCTACAGCATTACCCTGTCTCAGCGAACCCCGTGGTCCGGCCTGTTGGAGGCAGCTTACGTCGGCAACCGAAGCCGCGATCTGCCCAACAGCACCGGCGCCGGCTCCAACATCAACCTGGTTCCCGTGGGTGCGCTATTGACGAGCAAGAACGGAGGCGTAGATCCGAACAGCCTGACGGCCAATAACTACCGTCCCCTACAAGGCTTCTCGGATCTGTTCCTGGCGACCAACAACTTATACGCCAACTACAATGCTTTTCAGGTTACCTGGGTACGCACCAAGGGGCGCTATACCATCAACATGAATTACAGCTACGGAAAAGCCATGGGTATTGTCAATCCAGCGCTCGACCAATACAATTTGAGCAACGACTATGGCGTGCAGTCCGCGAACCGTACGCAGATTTTCAATGCCGCTTATTCCATCGAGCTGGGCAATCCTATCCTACATAACAAGGTTGGCGAAGGCCTGGTTAACGGATGGCAGCTTTCTGGAATCACGCAACTCCAATCCGGGCCGAACCTCTCGGCTCTCGAGGGCGAGAACTTTGGCATGAATTTGAACGGCGCCACGGTTCCCGGCACTTCGTACATAATCAGCAACGCATCGTTGCTGGGTACGCCGGATATTCAGCTCAATCCTATCCTGACATGTAACCCGTCATCGGGACTCGCGGCGCATCAGTATATCAATCCGAAGTGCTTCAGCTTCCCGACGGCGATCGGTCAGAACGGGCCGAGCGTGATGCCGGCCATTTATGGACCGGCGTTCTTCAACTCCGATCTTGGAATGTTCAAGAATTTCAATATCAGCGAGTCGAAGAAGCTCCAGTTCCGCTTCAACGCGTACAACTTCCTGAACCATCCTCTGTGGTCGTTCAATGGAAGCAATCTGAGTCTCGGTTTCAATCCAAACGGCACCGTCAATACGCCATTGTTCGGAACCGTCACCGAAAAGCAGGGCCATCGCGTGGTTCAGGCCGCGGTCAAGTTCTACTTCTAGAGCTAGGTGGGGCGGACCCCCTGGTCCGCACGGGTCCCCCTGGACCCGTTCCTGCTAACTAGGCGGGATCGAACTCATGCAGTTCTCGAAAGCCGGCCAGGGGGCCGGCTGCGGACCAGGGGATCCGCCCTACAAGAGTTACCATGAAGTGAGATGCACGTTCCGGCGCGGGCTATTCTGATGTTCGCCTTGCTCCACCAAGTCCACGCCGCCGCGGCTCAAACCTCCACACCCTCCTTTGCGACTATCTCCAGTCAAGCGCAGGCCGCCCGGGATGCGCATCAACTCGCGAAGGCCGTCGAATTGTACAAGCAAGCCTTGAAACTGAAGCCCAACTGGGAGGACGGACTGTGGAGTCTGGGCTCGATCGCCTACGATCTCGACCGCTACAGCGACTGCGCCGGGGCTTTCCGGAAGCTTTCGAAGGTGAAACCCGATGGCGTGCCCGGCTGGACGATGTCGGGACTGTGTGAGTACAAGTTGCGCAATTACGGCTCGGCGCTCGACAGCTTCACGCATGCAGAACAGTTAGGCTTCAACGAGAACGCCGAACTGGCCCGCGCCGCGCGCTTGCACTACGCATTGCTGCTTAGCAAGACCGGGAGCTTCGAAAAGGCCATCACCACGCTTACCGATCTGACGCGGATAGATAAGAAGACGCCCGAAATTATAGCGGCCGCCGGCATCGCCGGGCTGCGGCGGCCGTGGCTGCCTTCGGAGGTCCCGGAATCGGAGCGCGAGCTTGTCTACCGGGTCGGCGACGCCATGACTTCCGCCATGGAGCTGGACTACACGGCCGCTAACCGGAAGTTCGACGAGCTGCTTCAGGCATATCCCTCCGAGCCCAACGTTCATTTCCGTTATGGCGCTCTGCTGCATATTCAGGACGCCGACCGCGGCATCGAGGAGATTGAAAGAGCGGTCGAGCTGGCTCCCGATCATGTGCCCGCGCTGGTGAGCCTGAGCGTAATTCTGCTGAAGCGGGAGGACGCGAAAGGCGCGCTGGAGTATGCCCAGCGCGCCGTGAAGGCGGGCCCCGACGACTTTTCCACGCATGTGGTTCTGGGCCGGGCGCTGATCGCCACCGAAGAGCCGGCGCGCGCCGCCGTGGAACTGGAGAGGGCCGTGAAGCTCGACCCCGACTTTCCGGAAGCGCACTTCAGTCTCGCCTTGGCATATAACCGCCTCGGCAGGAAAGAAGACGCTGCACGCGAGCAGGCCGAATTCAAACGGCTTGAGCACCTTGGAGGGAAATAGGTCCCATGAAACTTCCGATTCCTGCCGTAGTCGTTCTGGCGGCCGCACTCATTCCGGTGGCCCCGGCGCTGCCCGCACAGCCTCAGCAACAGGGCACTGCCAATCCAACTCAGGTCAAGACCAACGTCGATGAAGTGCTGCTCGATCTCATCGTCCGCGACAAAAAGGGAAAGCCCATTACCGATCTCAAGCCCGACGAGATTACCGTCACCGACAACGGCGCGAAGCAGTCGATCGTCAGTTTTCGCCTGGTGCGCGGCTCCGAGGCCATCAGCGCGACCGGCGCCGCGACCCCGCTTGACCCCTTGCGCCAGGTGCGCCTGGTTACCCTGGCGTTTGAACCTTTACCCGCCCCGGACCAGCGCAAGCTGGCGCGCAGCGCCGCCATCGACCTAATCAAGGGCGACCAGGGGATCAACGTCTTCTATTCGGTGGTGGTTATCGACACGCGCCTCCTGGTGTTGCAGAAGTTCACCAACGACCGCGCTGCCCTCACCAAGGCGATCGAGCGGGCCACCGAGGGCGTGAGCGCGCCGAAGCTTAGTTCGGAGGCGGACGCCATCATGGCCGAATTGAAGCGCAACCTGAACGGTCAGACTGTCAACGGCGCCGACCAGGATACCAACTTGATGGCTGCCGCCACGCAAACCGCTAGCGCACAGCCGGCGGGAGGGGGCGCGAACAGCGGCGAAGTTGCGATTCAGGCGAAACTGGCTTCGGTGATGCTCGACATGTTGCGCATGGATGCAGCCGCGCAATCGCAAGGCACGCGGCTTTCTATCTCAGCGCTGAAGGCGCTGGTGGACGGCCTCCGCGAAATGCCGGGCCGCAAGAGCGTGATGTATTTTACGTCCGGCATGTACCTCGGCCCCGAACTCGATACGCCGTTCCGCAACCTGATGGGCGCCGCCAACCGCGATAATGTGACCTTCTATAGCGTGGATGTCCGCGGCGTCATGACCTCATCGCAGAACGCCGGCGCCATGGGCCAGCTGAACAGCGGAGCCAAGGCCAGCAACAACACCACTCAGCGCCTGGATGGCGGCGCCACCAAGGACGAGATGAAGGCCGCCGACACCATTGAGACCGCGGCCCGGGCCAATGTAGACATGGCGTTGCGCGATCTCGCCGAATCTACCGGCGGCTTCCTGATCGGCGACAGCAACGACCTCCGCCAGCCGCTGCGCCAGGTCAACGAAGAGATCAGCAGTTACTACGAGCTGTCCTACAATCCGAGTATTGAGAACTATGATGGCAGCTTCCGCAAGCTCTCCGTGAGCGCCAGTCGCAAGGACCTGGTGATTCACGCCCGCAACGGCTACTTCGCGCTGCCGCCCGAGGCGCGCGCCGCGGGCCTCGCGCCGTTCGAATTGCCGCTGCTCAAAGCGCTCTCAGACGGCAAGCTCTCCGAGGACGTCAAGTTCCGCGCCAGCGCCGTGCTGCTGCAGCCGAAGAAGGACGCGACCGGCGTCGCCATCCTTCTGGAGGTGCCGCTGCATGAGCTGCAGTCCACCGCCGATCCCGCCGCGCTCGACGTGCATTGCTCGATGGCGGCGCTCATCAAGGATTCCAAAGGCGAAGTGGTACAGAAGATCACCCGCGACCGCTCGTTCCGGGTGACTCCCGACCAACTCAAGATGGGCAACTTCCTCGACAAAACCACGATCGAGCTGGCCCCCGGCAAGTACTCGCTCGAAAGCGCCGTGATGGACCTCGGGAGCCTGAAGACCGGCGTGCAGCGCGCGGAATTCACCGTCCCCGGCGGCGGCAGCGGCGTCGCCATTTCGGCCTTGATGCCCATGCGGTCGTACACGCCCAATGCCAAGGGACTGGACCCCAACGACCCGTTCCAGTTCCAGGGCGGCAGCGTCACCCCGACCCTGGATATAGCCGTCAAGAAGGCCCCCAACTCCGCGCTCCGGCTGTTTTTCACGGTGTATCAGGACGCGGCCATTTCCGCCAAGCCCACGGTTGAGGTCGAGTTTCTGCAGAACGGAAAGAGCTTGACCAAGGTCCCGATGCAACTGCCGGCCGCCGATGCGCAGAACCGTATCCCGTACCTGATGACCATCCCCGCGGAAGCCGTCCCCGCCGGCAGTTACGAAGTCCGCGCCACAGCGAGACAGGGGAGCACGTCGGCCGTTTCGAGCACCATGATTCGCTTCGAGCAGTAGAACAGACGATGGTTTTTGTCGTCTGTTATTCCGAGCAGCCAGTTATTCCGATCATCAAGGCGCGACAGGCCACGAACTGCGATGGCCTGTCCTACCAGTCACATTGCGAGCGCTTCTGCGGATCATCATAGGTACCGAACTGGGCGGCTATTAGGCAATAGGGTACAGGGCAGATCGCGCTCCATTCCGATTATAAAACTTCTGTATAATTCCAAATGAGTGAGAATCGATGCAAAGCCGATCCAATGGCTTGGAGACAGCCGTGACTGCCTGCGACGGTTCCCCTGGCAGCGCGCCGCCAAATCGGTTATCAGTTGAGCTTGATCCAGGCAGGACGTTTGGCCAGCGATTGGAAGCCGATTCCACTCGTCGGCGCGGGAGTCATTGAGATTCGAGTCCATGCGGAGGGCGAACATCGCGTCTTCTACGTGGCCAAGTTCGAGGACGCCGTCTATGTGTTGCATGTCTTCGCCAAGAAGACTCGGAAGGCATCCTCCCTCGACGTCGAGTTGGGGAAGAAACGGTACCGTGAATTGTTGGAAAGGAGGAAATGAATGCGAGCGGCAAAAGGTAGTGCCAACGTTTTCGCCGATTGCGGATTTCCGCCCGCCGAAGCGGAAAACCTCCGCGTCCGCGCTAAGATGATGACGGCTCTGACCGGCTATATCCAGGAGAGAAAGATTACGCAATCCCGCGCGGCCAGAATCATGGGCGTATCACAGCCCAGAATCTCGGATCTGGTACGGGGCAAGATCGGGCTATTCACAATCGACACACTGGTTAACATGGTGACCGCCGCCGGTCTGAAAGTAGAGGTCGACATCATTGCTGGCAGGCCGAGAGCGAAGAACAAGCAGGTTGCATGATTCGTATCTGCGCGCCCTCGGCAATGCGCCCGCGCTGAACCCGCATTGCCCGCGGGTCGCCGGCAAACGCGCCCAAGCGGCGGCAACGGCGCCGCCGACTGGCTGGCGCGGGAGCAATCGCGGTTCGCCTGCGCCGGCCTGTCGATTTTATTCAATTGTCAAAGATCGAGGCGCGGCGAACGGCCGATCAGAGAGGAGCCGCGGGCGCAGATAACTGTCCGTTTATGGGACTAGGGTCGTTTGGTATATCGGCATATCGAGGTGCGCCAGACCGGGCTGATGACCGCGCCAGCGCATCCGGATTGAAAAGAGAGCCCCCTACTCAAGTATACAGTATGGGAAAAAGCGCTTTGGCAGTTTTCGTATTGTTTTCATTGGGATACAGCTTGTGACCAGGGTTATGCCGCAGGCCGGGCACGGAAGCCGGGCTTGACGTTGAAAAAGTGCAAGCGGGTTGCATTCACCAAGTTAATGTCCACCAGCCAGTCGCAAAAGCGCCAAGGTTTTTTGGATTGGCTGCTCCGGAACCGTCTGGAACCACGCGCGGCCATTCCACCGAGGAACGGTACGCCTTCACTCCGAGCGATTCGGAAGCCGGATGTCCTGCTTGTGTGGGCGGTAGTGATCGCAGGCGATGTCGCCAGTATCGCCATTGGCCGCGTTCGATCTGGTGAGCGGCCGTGTCGCAGCCCAAAGGAAACTCCGGAAACTCATCGCAACTGATTGATTCTGCGTGGTGGTTTTCCGGGCGCCAAGCTCGCGCGAAGACCGAAGCGCGTTCACACGATTGTGAACGCTGCACGCATGAGTGCGTGCGCCACGATTCGCCTCAAGTTTCCTCACCCTATGAACGACGCCGTCTGTCGGCGCGGGTGCTCTCCGGAAACTCACCGTAATTCATTGATTTTGCATAGCGGTTTTTTCGGGGGCATTCACCCACCTCGCGCGAAGACCGACGCGATCACACGATTGTGAACGCTGCACGCGAGAGTGCGTGCGCCACCACGCCGCCATCCGGCAAAGCAGCCATTCCCGCGCTCCCGGCAGTGCCAAGAGCGGCGGCAATTTTCTCCCGGCTCGCGGCGCGTGATTGGTCGGGCCATGTATTAGACCGATGGCAGGTTACCGTCCAGCGGCGGGCAAAGGCTAAGGCTATGCTTCAATAAACGCCGCATTATCAGGCGCGTTAACGAATCTTGCATTGGGCGTTAACGTACTGTGCAAAAATGTTAATGGCTTGAAACGCACGGTTCGCGACGTGTATACTGTCTTTCGATTAGCTTCGGTGATAGACGATGCACGCGGCTGCGGATTTCGTCCAGGAAAAGAACGAGCTTCAATCGGTGCTGGCCTCCGGCATCTTCAATCGCGCCCCGAATCTCGCGCAAGTACTCACGTACGTATGCGGCCAGTATTTTGAGGGCGCGGCGGAACAGATCAAGGAGTATAACATCGCCGTCGAAGCGCTGGGCCGGCCGGCGGGGTTCGACCAGAAGCGCGATTCCATCGTTCGCGTGGAAGCACACCGCTTGCGCAAGCGCCTGCGCGAATACTATGAGGCCGAGGGCGCCGGCCACAGCGTGCGAATCGATATTCCGTCGGGGCAGTATGCGCCGCAGTTCGTGCCCCAGCGCCCGCCTCAGCCGAGCCTCGGTGAGGAAGCCATGGTCGCGCGCGTGGCCCTGAAAATCGACGCCCCAGTGGAGCGCCCCCTTGGGCTCCCTCAAAACCAGGCCGAAAATCAAGTCGAAACCCAGGCAGTAGTCCCGCTTTTGAATCCCATCTCTTTCGGCCCACCAAAACCGCTGCTCCTGGCGCCGCCCGCGAAAAGCCGCGCCGGAAGCTGGGTCGCGCTATCTCTCGCCATCATCGCTGTCTCCGGGGCGTTACTCTGGAAAGCGCCCACGGCCAAGCCGGGGAAGGCCGCCGCTTCTGTTGTGGCCATTCCGGGGCCCTCGCAAGAAACTCGAATCCTGCCCGGCCTGAAAATCGGCGATTACACGGACCGCTTCGGTCGCATCTGGCAGAGCGACCGCTATTTTCAGGGCGGCGCCGTCTTCGAATCCGCCGGTCACCCCATCGCCGCGGCCCGCGACCCACGCCTGTTTCGCAGCCGTAGGGAAGGGGCTTTCACGTATGACATTCCCCTGCCCCCTGGAGTTTACGAGCTCCGCCTCTATTTCGCCGAGACTCTTTACGGCGAGAACAATATGGCCGGGGGCGGAGAGACTAGCCGCATCTTCGACGTCTTTGCCAACGGCGCTACAATTCTGACTGGTTTCGATGTCATCGGGGAAGCCGGCGCTAGCGCGGCCGATATCCGGGCATTCAAAGACATCTCGCCCGCGGCCGATGGCAAACTGCACCTGAAGTTCGAGCCCCGAACCAACCCCGCGATTGTGAGCGCCATTGAAATCACGCCGGGAACTCGCGGAAAACTGCGGCCCATCCGCATAGTCTCTCGCGAGCACCCGTACACGGATAAGCAAGGACGCACCTGGGGGGCAGACGGCTATTCCCGCGGCGGCCAGCTAGTCATGCGCACCGAGCCGGTGCTGAATATCGACGATCCCGAATTGCTCCGCGGCGAGCGATATGGCAACCTTACCTATGTGATTCCGGCGCCGGCCGGACGCTATGGCGTGACGCTCTATTTCACCGAGGGTTGGTTCGGCCCCGGCAACTTTGCAGGCGGCGGAGTGGGCAGCCGGATCTTCGACATCCTGTGCAATGGCGTGGCGATACGCCGCGGCTTCGATATCTTCAAGGAAGCTCACGGCAGCTATCGAGCCGTAGTCTATCCGATTCACGGCCTGGAGCCGGACGCGCAGGGTAAGCTCAATATATCGCTCGTGCCCATCCGCAACTACGCCTCGCTGAATGCTCTCGAAGTGGTGGACGAATCCAGGTAAGCCCGCGCTCATGCGCGATAGGCGCCCGTCGAACGAGTCGTACAGCTTGGCATCGCGTGCCGCGGTCAAATCGCCGCCCGCCGATAAAGCAGGCGGTATTCCCTTCGGCGATCACACCTTAATCACTGCACGCCTATAGCTAGACGAGTTGACGAACTTTTTCAGAAGGCGATCCGCGCCGCTTGTGAGGCTCTCCAAAAAAAAGAGCGTGGCAACGGAAGTAACCAACCAGAGCGAACGCAGCCAGATCGACAGTCGAGCGGCGATGGGCAATGGCGCGACGCGACTTGTGCGGAGGCATCCGGCAACGGATGTCACTGCCGCGACTAAACGCCGATAAATTGGGGTGCATCCCTCCGGTGAGACACAGGGGGAAAAGACGCAGTTACCGTTCGATGACACTCCGTTTTCTTCCCGTCGTCAGCGTTTTACGATGGCAATACCGGTGAAGCGGAGACGGGCTCGACTGGCGAGCAACCCGATCGTCGCTCGACAGGATTGCGCTGGAGATTGGGAACGGGAGGGCCAGCGCACGCCGGCTCGCCGCGATGAATCAAGCAAGCCCTTCAGAACTATATGGCGTCCCCAGGGGGATTCGAACCCCCGTTACCGCCGTGAAAGGGCGATGTCCTAGGCCGGGCTAGACGATGGGGACTTGCTTGCCGGAGTGCAAACGGACCACTCTACTGTAACGTTCCGCTTGCTGAACCGTCAACCGGCACGGGCTGGTACAATCCTAACTTATGAGGATCCATTTCAGACGTTTCTGCGCCGCGGCTTTCCTTTTGGCGGTCACGGCGGTTATGCTTATAGCGGCCGGCGCCGCGGGCACTTGGAAGGGCTCGTTCGATTTCAACGGAGCCACAGTCTCGCTGACGTTCAACCTGAAGACCAACGGCGCCACCGTCACCGGAACCATCGATGGCTTGCCCACCGAGGCGTCCGAAATCAAGGAGGGCAAGGTGGACGGCGACTCGATCACTTTCTGGTCGATGACCGATTACCAGGGCAGCCCGGTCAAGCTGGTCTACCACGGCAAGATCGCGGGCGACCAGATCAGCTTCACCATGGGTACCGACGACGGCGGCTGGAGCACCGACCTGGTGGCCAAGCGCGGCTCGTAAGCGGAGACAATCCTGGCTGTCCGCATGGGCCAACGGCCCGCGGTGATGAAAGCGCGCCGGACCAGGTGCGACGCGATCAACGGTTCGCGCGGGTGCGGCAGTGCCGTCCGGCTTGTGTGCGGCTTGTGCCGGCAATTACCAGCGGGCGCGGGCGCTGAAGCCTGCCTCGGCTCGCGCGTGCGCGCCTGGAATCCAGTAACGTCGATCTGGGTCCGCTGTGCGCGCGCCACTGCTTTCGCCGTTTTGCGCTTTTGCTGGAAAACACTCCCTTATAGTTGTGGCTCCGATCAGAGCCGGGCCCAGAGGGCGCCCCGTTAGCAAGCGGTTTTTGCGATAGCACCGAATCTCGCGGTCGGAGAACTAGCACTGCCGATCGAGTGTGGCTCATCAAATAGCCAGACGCGCCACCGTCTCCAGATGAAATGTCTGCGGGAAAAGGTCCGCCAAAGTAAGCCGCTCCAGACGATACCCTGCGCCGGTCAATCCGGCCAGGTCGCGCGCCAACGTCACCGGGTCGCAGGCCACAATGGCGACCGCGCGCGGCTTTAACCGGTTCAACTGAGTCACCATCTCCGGGCCCAATCCAGCGCGCGGCGGATCGAGCAGGACGAAATCCGGCGCGCGGTCCTGCGACTCGAGAAACTTCTCCGCCGTCTGCTGTTCGGCGCGCAAATTCGCGGCGCCGGCGCGCTCCGCGTTCCAGCGCAGATCGTGTACCGCTCCCGCGCCCGATTCCACCGCGGTCACGGCGCCAAAGCGCTTGGCGAGAGGCAGCGAGAACAGGCCAACGCCCGCGTAGAGATCGAACGCCGCGTCCCCCTGCACGCCTTCGAGCGCGGCTTCCACCAGCGCGTCCAGCAGAAACCGGTTGACTTGAAAAAACGAATTGCCGCTCACGCGGAACCGGCCGTTGTAATCGAGCGCGCCGGGGACAAGGCCCGGAATCACGTCCGCGCACCAATCGAAGAAGCGGCGCGCCACAGGCTGGTCCGTTTCCGTGACGTTGAGTTGGACGCCTTGCTCGTCCGTAAATAGCTCGATGGAACGGACGA
This sequence comes from Bryobacterales bacterium, assembly GCA_003135055.1. GTDB lineage: Bacteria > Acidobacteriota > Terriglobia > Bryobacterales > Bryobacteraceae > PALSA-243. The sequence continues at coordinate 17,978 of PLDF01000480.1, forward strand.
ACTTGGGCCATCGCGAATGGCGCAGCATCTTGGCGATCGCCGGGATCAACTCATTGATCTTCGGCGAACTGATGGGGCATCCACCAACGACGCATAGCTTGCGCGAGCGCGCCTCGCGGTATCCCAGCTTGCGGTCTTCGATATGCAACTGCACGCGGTTGCGGTATCCCCACGGCTCGGCCGCCACCACCGCGATATCCTCCGGCGCTTTGATCTTGGCCTGCCGCCACAACTCTTCGGCGAGGATGGCGCGCTTGGCGGCGAGCTGCGCTGCATACGACGCGTGCTGGTAGTGGCATCCGCCGCAGCGCCCGAAATACGGACACAGCGGCTCCACGCGCTCCGGCGCCGGACTCAGCACTTCGATGGGCCGCGCGCGCACCAGGCCCGGCTTCTCGCGCTCTGGTTGCACGCGCACGCGCTCGCCGGGCAGCACGTAGGGCGTCAGCACCACGCGGCGTGCCGTGGCCCCGCTTGTGGTTATAGTGCGTGTGGTTGCGGATTCGTCGAGACGCGCCAGGCCTTCGCCGCCATACACCAGCTTTTCAACCGAGACTTCGAAATCGCTTACGATAAGATTTACCCCGCTCCCTAACCATGAAAACACGAGTCTTTTCCGGCATGCAGCCGACCGGAAATCTACACATTGGAAATTACCTGGGCGCGCTCAAGAATTGGGTGCGCATTCAGAACGATTACGAATGCATCTTCTGCATTGTCGATCTGCATGCGGTCACGGCTTTCCAGGAGCCCGCCGGGCTGCGCGCCAAGATCGAAGAGATCGCCGCGCTGTATCTGGCCGCGGGCATCGATCCGAAGACCAGCGCCATCATGGTGCAATCGGCCGTCCCGGCCCATGCCGAACTGGCGTGGATGCTCACTTGCGTAACGCCCGTGGGCTGGCTGGAACGTATGACGCAGTATAAGGCGAAATCGGCGACGCAGGAATCGGTGAGCGACGGCCTGCTGCAATACCCGGTGTTGATGGCGGCCGACATTCTGCTTTATCAGGCCGGCATCGTGCCGGTCGGCGAGGATCAGGCGCAGCACCTGGAGTTGACGCGCGACATCGCGCAACGCTTCAACTCGCTGTATGGCGATACGTTCGTGGTGCCGGGGACGAGCCTGCCGGCGGTGGGCGCGCGCGTCATGGGACTGGACGATCCGACGCAGAAGATGAGCAAATCCGCTGCCGGGACGAGCCACGCGGTGGCGCTGCTCGATCCACCGGACAAGATCCGCAAGATCGTAATGAGGGCGACGACCGATTCCAACCCGGCGGTGGATTTCGAGAACGCGGGTCCGGGCGTGCGGAATCTGCTGAGCATTTATCAGGCCTTTGACGGCGCGACCGACGACGAAATGAAGAGCCGCTTCGCCGGCATGCGTTACGGCGACCTGAAAAAGCAGGTGGCGGAGATGGTAGTCGCGCACCTGGGACCCTTCCAGCAGCGCTACCGGCAGATTGTGAATGAACCGGGATATCTCGCGAGTGTGCTGCGCGACGGGGCCGAACGCGTGCGGCCGATCGCCGATGGCACGGTGGGTCTGGTGAAGGAGAGGATGGGGTTGTATAAGTAGCGTGTAACACGGAAAGACGCGTACACACGAAGCGAGGGACGGTTTCGGCGGGAAGAGAGCCGCCTGAAAGCAGCAAGAGGTGTTGTGAGGTGGGATAGACGATCGTTTTTTGTCGTCTGTCGGGCGGCCGACTTTAGCGAAACATAACAGACCACGAAAGGCGATGGTCTGTTCTACCAAGCCGCCGGCGACGAGGCCGATCCTCAGCCGCTCCGCCAGGATTGGCTGCCCCACAATTTGCGCAAAGTGAAACTGGGTTGGCAACCTGCTGCACAATGGCTTCGGCATCGGTTTTATACCCAGAGCACGGGTTGGCGCACGGGAAGGTTGCGTAGGACTTCTTCCACTGTGGGGTCGGCGTCAAGCGTCTTCCAGAGATCCAAATATTCCTTCTTATCGAGCGCCAGGCCCGCGAAGAGCAGGCTGGGTTGGCGCACCGGCCACTCTTGGTCGTACATCACGTCGGGCGGTTTCGGCCACTTCTTCTTGTCGGCGATGAACGGGAACATGTAGGCCATGGCGCGCGCCATGCCGCGGCCGTCGGGAAGCTGCCAGGTCCATAGATTGTCCGCGCGCGTGGTCATCGTCTGCGCCGCGATCGCGAGGGCATCCAGGTTGAAGAGCGAATAGCCATAGGGTTTGGTGCGCGCCTGTTCCTGCGGAAAGCTGCCGTCGGCGGCTTCCTGATTGGGGATCAGCACTGTCTTGAATCGGTCGCGGCAGTACTCCGTGAGGGTCGCGTTGCCGGTGAGCTGCGCGAACGCGGCCACCTGCGTCACCCAGCACGTGGCGTGATTGTTCTTTGTATCGCGTTCGGCGATGCCGTAGGGGTGCGTGGTCATCCATTCGAGGTATTCGGCGAACCACTGCTTGACGCCGTCGAGATCGCGCGGCGCCAAATCGAGCTGCCACGAAGCGCGCGCCACCTCCACCAGATGCAGGGTGTCGATGATGCCGGTTCCGCGTCCCGTGAAGCGGCCGTGAATCGCCTGCGCATATTGCAGATTGGGGCTCATGCGGGTGTCTTCGCCGATGAACCAGGCGCGCAGGTGGCGCGCGGCTTGATCGGCGTATTTCCGGTCGTGGGTGAGCTTATAAGCCGCCGCCAGCCCCGGAACGATCAGGCTCAGCCGGATCATCGCCTCGCGGTGGGCGTTGAAATTGCCGGGGTTGCTCATGCCGTCCCGCTGGATGTAGGGGCCGTCGGGATTCTTCGGGTCCGGCCACCAGTAGTCGCCTTCGGAGAAGTAGTCGTGTTTGCCCCCGGCGCTGCGCGGCGAGCTGGACGCGGTGACGGTGACTGGCTGTTGGTTCAAGTATTTCGCGGCGTTGCGCAGGACGCGGGCGCGTTCGATTGCGGCGACGTCGAAAGCGGCGGCGCCGCGAGCCAGCCGGGCGACCGGCAAGATGGCAAGGGTTTGCAGGAGACTTCGGCGTAGCATCATGACCTTGTTCAAGAGTGACTTAAGCGCGCGCAGTGCGCGTCACCAGGGTGTCCCTCTCAAAGCCTCAATCTACAGCTTACGGCGCCGGAAGGAAAGGGCGCCACGGCAAGTAAACTGACGGGCTTGTTGGCTGTCTTAGCGGCTCTTGCCCGCGAGCCGCTGTTGTCATAGGGCAAGCTGGCCGGGCAGGATCGCCCCCGTCCGGATTCTTGGCATGGCATCAGTTGCCAAAGACCATCCGGCCCATCCGACCGCCCAGGCGGTCGACCTCTGCCGGATCGGTGGCATTCCGGAAGCGCCGGGCGAGGTCGAGGAATTCCTCCTGTTTGCGCTTCTCAGCCTGCATTCGGTTCCGGATGAGTTCCAGCAGCATCCGATTGGCGCTCAGCCTCTGCTCTTTCGCCAGGCGCCGAACCTGCGCGGCGATGTTCGCCGGCAAGGTAACGCTCTGCCGTACTGGCGTATTTACCCTTCTCATGACACCATTGTGCAGCAAATCGGTGCGACGCGGAAGGTTGGGCGTATCTCGGATGGATTCCAAGGCGGCCGAAACCAGTCGTCGATGAAACTCATCTCGGGCCTGAAGAGTTGTGTTCCCGGATGGCATCGTCCAGCCGGGAGCGCATTACGTCGAAATCTGAATCCTGGAACCTTGAAGCGAGATTGATCGCCCTCGCCGTAAGGTTGATTGCCGATTTGGATCTTGTCCGTAATTCCTCAAGTGCGAAGAACAAAGTCGCCTTTGCCTGAAGACGGTCGTCGCCGAGGGCCTCGGCCGTGGTGATCGCAGAGTTGTACAGTTGCTGGCCAAGCGCGGCGTCGCCCCGTCGGTACGCGATAAGCCCGGCGGTCGCGCTTATTAATATAGGGTCGGCTGAGCCCAGGGAGTGACGGTCTACACGGGACAACGCATTCTCCGCCTCGTCTAATCGACCCAATTTGGCAAGCGAGTAACTGAGGTTGTTTAGGAGGTTGGAGTTTTTCGGATTTGCGAGCAGGCCCGCCTCCGCGATTCTGATGGCTTCTTCGTGTTCTTCCAATGCAAGTGTCGCAACATACGAAGCCTGCACTGCCGGGCTAGCAGAAAACGGCTGGTCGCGCAACCAGCGTTTCCCGGATTCCAGCGCTTGAGTCCATTCACCGGCGTAGAACGCGGACCAGGCGCGGGCCTCGAACGCGTTGGGCCGTTGAAGTAGAGCTGGATCAAGGTCCTCTATGTCAATTAGCTTATGTGTGGCGGCCCATCGGGCTTGGGCGATCGAGTTGTCGTTTGGCGCCTCGAGAGAGCGGCGGAAGCGCCTGCGAGCAAGGCGATGGCTGCCCGCCTGCGAATCTAAGGTGGCTAGTGCGCTAGCCAATTCTGTTGTTTCGAACGTGGCAATCTGTTTCGAGTCAAGCAGCCGTAGTCCTTCCTTGACGAACCTGGGTGCCCTTCTGGACAACCGGGCCGCGCCGATCTCGGCCGCGATGAGCCAGGGGTCAAAAGGCGTCGAGTCAGCTCGCGTCAGGATTCTGTGAGCCCGTGAAGGGTCGCTCAAATGGGTGAAAAGCCGGGCCGCCGACCGCAAGACGTGCCGGTTTTCCCCACCGAGCGCCAAGGCCATCTGGATAGCTTTCGTTGACTGTTCATGCAATCCGAGACTGATGTATGCGCGAGCCATTTCTACCCAGGCAAATGCGTTCTGGGGGGCCAGTCGAACGAGCGCCTTCATTTCTCGAACGAGGGCCGAGAGCGAATCTTTACCGATTTCGGACCGGCTGGGTTCACCTTGCTTAGTATCCAGTACGCGCATGGCGGAATCGACCAGGGCCTTCGATGCCTCATCCGAATGGCTAATTACGTACTTGGCAGCGCTGAACGCCTTTGCTGGCTGCCCAAGGACGAGCGCCGCCCCGATGACCTCTGCAGCATAGGGCAGGGATTGCTCATACTCCCACTCGCGTAGCTTCTCATCCATGAGGTTAGGCGAAACTATAATCACGGGCTCGTGGGAACGGGCCGGAGTCAATTCTCCGATCTCAATAGTGGTCCTTAAGTCCCGCCAACGTGGGACGATTTCTCTGTTACCATCATCGAGAGGCGCGCTCATATGAGTCCCTGGCCGCGTCCCAGTTCCGCCCGCTTGAGCAACAAGTCGAACTGGGTCACGTACCGCTTCAATGAGAACTGGGCGGGCGTGCCCCGACGCTCTTTTGGATGCCCGCGCCGCGTCGGGTCGGGCTCGCATAGTTCCTGGACGATACGGACAATTGCCGCATCGAACGAGGGCGGAAGGTCGTTCTTGAAGTTCAGGAGGAATTTGCTGAAGGCGTCCCGCAGGTGCAGTTTCGCGTCTTCCGCCCCGCCCTTGTAGTTAGCCCAATCGACATACAGAGGCGGCATTTCCTTCAGTATCAGCGGCGTTACCCCTTGCCCAGTGAAGAAAAACACGACCATACTTCCCAGCAGGTATGCGTCAAAGCTTAGTCGCCGAAGTTTTTCATCTGATAGTGAAAATTTGAATAGCACATCCGGCGGAGCGTAAGTTTGGTCGCCTGCGAAGAGGCAGGAATCATGAGGCGGTTTCTGCCCGTCACAGGCTGATCTACCAAAATCAGCAAGCTTGAAAGAGACCTTGTTGAAAACTAAGACGTTGGACGGCTTCAGATCCTGATGAACGATATCGTTCCAGTGTAGCTGCTCCAGGCCTATAGCTATGTCGTGGAGTGACTTAAACCTCCAGAGAACGTCGAGCCTGTTAATTAGCAACATCTCCTTCCGCACATCGCCGTCGGCAAGTTCGAAGATTAGATATTCGACCGTATCGACTCCGAGCTGCCCAACCGTCACGGTTCCGTCCGAAATTGAGATCACGACCTTGTCCAGACCCCGATCTCGGCAGCGCGCCAGTACATATTTCTCGAAATTCAACGCCTCAGTGAGCTGCTGCAGCGCGACGGAGACAGGGATGCCCGAGCTTGGCTGAAATGCCTGGGAGTAGTCAAGAGCCTTAAGAAAGCCGCGCTGACCGTCTGTTCTCTCGACGATGTACCCGACTGAAAAGAATCCCCCAGTGGCATCCAAGGGCTTGTTGATTCGACTGACAACCTTCCATCCGTCAACTAGGGTCATTCCTTCAAGTCGCTCAGCGGCTCTCGATGTTCCCGGGACCATTACAGATGATCTCCCACTTGGTGCCCAATCAGCTCTTTTCTGTGCATTTGAACCCTTAGGATAACAGGAGTCCTAACTAACTGGTGTCAAGACTACGCCTTAGCTTTCCGGTAGGGCTGGTACCTCCGTGTCTCCAGGGTTGGCGCTCATTGCCCCTAAATCAATTACTGCAGTCCAGTTCCCCCAGGGCCTGGTTGGGCACAGTTAGCGGCGCCAACGACTGTTGCGCCAGCATGGCATTCAACTGCGGTATGTCTTGGGTGCGCAGATCGTTCCAGCGCGCCAGTGCGGCGCGGGTGTCCTGGCACATGCCGGTGAAGGTCTCGATTATCTGGCTGGCCGGCGGCGTGTCGGATTGATCCACGGCGATCATCAAGCGCGTAAGATCGCGGTTCATCGGGCCAAGGCCCGCGGGCGGACCGGCGGCATCGGTTAAACCCAGCGCTTTGAGATCCAACGCCTGCGCCGCAGCCAGTGTCTCGGGCGACTTACCCGGCTGCTTCAGCGTGGCCAGCCGGTCGGCCAGCTCGGAATGCAATTTCGCCGCCTGGTTGTAGCCTTCATAAGTGGCTTTCATGCCGGTGGCGAGTTTTTGCGCCAAGTCCAATTGCCGTTGCAGCTCTTGCGGGGAAACCTGCAGCCGCGGGTCGAGCTTCACCGTGATCGGCTGCCGGTACGTTTGCCCGCCCGCCGTGAGACGGACCTCATATTGGCCGGGCAAGACCATGGGGCCCTGCGGCTCGTGCCACGGCGTGTTGTGCGGAATGGCGTGGTCGGCAAGCGTGTACTCGAAGTAATTAACGTGGATGCCGTAGTAAGTGTAGAGAAGCTGCGCGGGATCGGGATAGCGCAGGTCCCACACGAAACGATGCAGGCCCGCGTTCTTCGGCAGCAATGGCGAAGGCGCCAGCCAGAAATCGGGCACGTTCACCTTGTAGCCCAGCGAGGGCGCGCCGCTGCTCGAATACTGGCGCACCAGCTTGCCGGCCGCGTCGTAGACCTCGAGCTGGATGTCGCCCGCCGGCGCCGGGCCCAAATAATAGTCGATGACGGCCCCGTCGGGTGGATTCTCCGCAGCGGCCACGTCGGAGTTCAACGGCGTATCGGTATATGTATCCCACTGCATGCGCACTGCCGGCGCGGGCGCGAAGAGGTACGCGTTCGACGAAGCTATCTGCGCCGCTTTGGAAGCCAGCTCGCGCAGCGGGCTGATATCGTCGATGGCCCATAGCGCGCGGCCGTAAGTGGCCACGATGAGAGCGTTCTGCTCGATGGCAAGGTCGCGGCAGGATGCGGCGGGCAGGTTCAGTTGCAGCGGCTGCCACTGGTCGCCGCCGTTGAAGGAGACGAAGACGCCAGTTTCCAGCGCGGCGAAGACCAGGCTGCGATTTTCGGGATCTTCGCGCAGGGCATGGGCTGCGCTGTTGGGCAGACCGGTATTGACTATTTTCCAGTTTTGACCATAGTCGTCGGTGCGGTAAATGCGCGGCGGAGCGTTGGCCGGGCCGCCGCGTCCTCCACCGCCGCCACCTCCGCGGCCTCCGCCCACCACCGCGAAAGCGCGGGCCGGGTCGCTGTGCGAGGCTTCTATAGTGGTCACGGCGGCGGCGCCACCCTGGACGAGTTCGCCCTTGGCCACATTGTTCCAATGCGCGCCGCCGTCGCGCGTCAGTTGGATGAGGCCGTTGCTCGAGCCCGCCCAGATCTCTTTCGCGTCCTTGGTCGAAAAGGCCAGCGAGCTGATGGCGGGTCCGCTGGCGCCGCGCCCGGCGCGCGTGCCGATAGGCGCAGTGTCCAGTTCCTCGCCTCCGGCCGCGGTGAGGTCGGGACTGGCCACCTCCCAATGCATGCCTTTGTCGCGCGTGGTCAGCAGATACTGCGTCGCCAGATAAAATGTTTGCGGATCGAACGGCGAGAAGCCCATCGGCGGCGAACCGCTCTCGTGGTACTTAGGCGTGCGCTCGAAAATATGCTGCGTCTGGCCGGTGGTCTTATTGACGCGCAGAATCGACCCGTACCAGCCAGTGGCGTACAGATAGTTCGGGTCGGCCGCGTCGGGCACAATTTTCGCGGACTCGAATCCGTTGGTGGTGTACCAATCGCGGTAAGTGATCTGGCCGCCGCGGCCGAAAATGGGCGTGGCGATGGTGCCGCTATCCTGCTGCGCCGAGTACATGAAGAAGGGAAACCCATGGTCGGTGCTGACGTTGTACATCTGGCCGGTGGGCTGGTTGAACCATGAGGTCCACGTGCGGCCGGAGTCCATGCTGATCTCCGTGCCCTGGTCCACCGCCAGGATCATGTACTTGTCGTTGGTCGGATCGATCCACACGTAGTTGAAGTCGGCGCCGCTGGGCGCGCCAGTGTAAGACTCCCAGGTCTTGCCGGCGTCGGTAGAGCGATACAGCGACGTCTGCGTCGCGAAGAGGATGTTGGCGTCGCGCGGGTCCACAATGACGTCGTGGAACTGCCCGCCGCCGATGAGCCGCGGATCGTCACTGGCGCGCGTCCAATGCGCGCCGCCATCGTCGGAGCGGAACATGCCCTGCGCCACGTAGCTATAGACGCGCTGGCCTTTGCTGCCGGGCGCGACCGCGAGAGCGATGGTTCCGAAGTTGCCGCCGGGCAGGCCATCCGGGCTGGTCTTCTGCCAGGTGACGCCCTCATCGGTGGAGCGATAGATCTGCGAATCGGTTGCGGGAGTGGTCACAGGCGGAGCGCCGCGGCCGCCGCCTCCACCACCACGGCCGCCGCCCGCGGCGATAGGGCGCGTGCCGGCGTAGACGTTGTTCGGATTATCGGGGTCGAAGACGAGCCACACCGCGCCTACCTGGGCATCGGGCAGCGCCGATTTCCACGTCTGGCCGCCGTCGGCAGTGCGCACCACGCCGCTATCGCCTGCGGCCGCCATCACCAGGTCGGGATTACGCGGATCGATCACGATCGAAGTTACGGCGTGGCCCTGGAGCGCGACGAAATCCCAGTGCGCTGCGCCATCGGTGGAGCGGTAGAGTCCGGCCGCCGGTCCTGCGCCCGACGCGCCCACGTACACCGTGTCGGGACGCGATGGGGCGACTGCCACGGCTCCGATACTGGTGAGGCGTAGCGAGTCGCTGACGCACGTCCACACCTGGCCGCCATCGACCGTCTTCCAGACGCCGCTGCCGGCCGTGCCGAAGTAGTACACCGCCGGGTTGCCGGGCACGCCCGACGCCATAGTGGCCTTACCGCCGCGGAAGGGCCCGATGAGGCGCCACTGAACGCCGGCGTAGAGATTGGGATCCACCGGTTGCGCCGATAGGGGGGCGGACGCGGCCGCTAGAGATACGAGCAGAAGGATGCGGAACTTGGTCATGAGGGTCGTCCCAATTTTAGCGCCAGATCCGGGTAACCGCGACTCTGAACGCATTCTTTCGATTGCCATCTTATCAGTCGATCCGGCGCGACATCGATCCGTCGCTTGCAACTATTGCCGCCACAATCCGGCCCAGCCTGCCATGAGATCGCGGGCTCCGATTGCCGTCGCGTGCGCCGGCGCCCGATCCGCTCAAACGGCTACTCGGAGAATTGCGTGATCTTCACCGTGCGCCCATCGGGGAACACCGCGCGAATCTCCAGATCCGCGCCGACGGCCTGAAGGTAGCTGGCGAGCGTGCTGACATACATGTCTGTACGCCGTTCCAACTTGGATACATCGCCCTGCCCCATATTTAGCTCCGCGGCAATCTTTGTTTGGGTCAACTCCCGGGCTTTCCGAGGGTGTGCGACATGAAAGTG
>PLDF01000104.1:0-199 GCA_003135055.1 Bryobacterales bacterium
TGACCGCTGGAGGCGCCCCACAACCGGACGGTCTGGTCGGAACTGGCGGAGGCGAGCGTCTTGCCATCCGGGCTCCAGGCAACGCCGTTCACGACATCCTGGTGGCCTTGCAGGGTAAGGAGCGGCTGCCCGCCGGCGGCCTGCCACAGCCGGACGGTCTTGTCGTCGCTGGCGGAAGCGATGGTCTTGCCATCCGGAC
>PLDF01000104.1:300-477 GCA_003135055.1 Bryobacterales bacterium
CCATCCGGACTCCAGGCAACGCCGCTTACCACGCTCGTGTGGCCTTGCAGAGTGCGCAGCGGCTGACCGCTTGAGGCATCCCACAACCGCGTCGTCTGGTCGTCGCTGGCGGAGGCGAAGGTCTTGCCATCGGGACTAAAGGCAACACCGGTCACGGTATCCTGGTGGCCTTGCAGA
>PLDF01000104.1:507-11796 GCA_003135055.1 Bryobacterales bacterium
GGTCTTGCCATCCGGACTAAAGGCGACGCCGAACAGAGCGCTCTGGTGGCCTTGCAGAGTACCGGCGGGTTGACCGTTCGAGGCGCTCCAGAGGCGGATGCCCGCGTCGGAGCTGACGGAGGCGAGCATCTTGCCATTCGGACTCCAGGCAACGCTGTTCACGGCGCTCTGGTGGCCTTGCAGAATGTGGAGCGGTTGACCGCTCGAGGTATCCCAGAGCCGGATCGTCTTGTCGAAACCGGCGGAGGCGAGGGTCTTGCCATCCGGGCTCCACGCGACGCTGTTCACGGTATCCTGGTGGCCTTGCAGAACTCCATAGCTGGCGCCGTTCGTCAAAGCGTTAGCCAGAACTTCCTCCAGACTGGGCGGCGCCGGATGGACCAGCAGACCAAGGTACAGCGCGCGCGCGGGATCGTCCGTCTGCGACAGTGCGGCAAGGGCCGTCAGTTCCGCCCCCTCGAGACTCGCCTGCAGGCTCTGTTTCTCGCGAGCCTGGCTCCAGTAGAAAACGGCGCCCACGGCGCACAGCGCCACCGCGGCCACAATGACGATGACCGTCCGTTGCCGGTTTCTGGCCTGCTCATCCGAACGGATTCGCGCTTCCTCATCGTGGATTCGCGCTTCCTCCTCCGCTCTTCGCTTTTCCCTTCGCTCTTTCGCTTCACTCAAGCTCCAATTCAAGTATTCCTCGGTGGCCGCCCACGACCGCCTCCGCCGCAGCAGCTTTGGGCTCGGCTCTCCTTCATAGCGGAGCGCCCAAGCTGCCCCCACTAGGCGAGATTTACGCCGCCACTCGTCATATTTGCTGAGCGTGATTCCTTCCAGTGGTTTTCTGGGTTCTCCGCTCTTGAGCGCCCTCAGCGCCGCCTCGTCGGTGTCGTCGGCGAAACGGCGGAACTGCTCGGCATCGCGGTGTTCCTTGTCGATCCAGCCCCGCAAACGGGACCACCTGCGAAGCAGGCACTCGTGGGAAACGTCGATGAATTGCCCGTCGACCAGGCACGGCGTCTCGGGCGTCAGAAACGTGCGGCCACGGCTTTCGTCGCGAAATTCGTCGATGACGTAGCGGATATCCTCTGCCCGATCCGCGCCGATCGACTCGAGGACGGATGGCGTGTCTCCCGGCTGTTCCTCGCTTCCGCCCTCACTCTTCGAAAACGGAACCGGCCGGCGGGTCAGACGGCCGCGCGAGTCCCTTTCCGAAAGCAGGCGGAACAACAGCCGGCCGACCGGTTTTCGCGCATCCAGAGCTTGATAAATGGAATCCAGATGCTCGTCCAAATGACGCTGAATCAGGACCGTGCCGGCAGCCGCCGGCTTGTCGAACCTTTGCAGGTCGTCGAGGGAGATGGGGCCCTCGCCGCCCCGCTCCCGCCAGCGGCTCCAAATCCGGCGGAGGGCGTGTTGCAGCAGAGGAAGACCGTCGTTCTCCCCTTCGGTTTCGTTGAGTAACCGCTGCACCACGGCCGGGTCGATATGGACCCCAGCCTCTTCCGCCGGCCCTGTGATGACTTCTTCGATCTGGTCCCGCGTCATCCGCGGCAAAAGGAACGTGCCCCGGTTCACTTGTTCCGCAAGCCCGTAAAAAAGCGCGCAGTCGCCCAGGAATTCCGACCGCATGGTGAGCACGATCGAGATGCGGCATTCCGGGTCGCGCGTAGCTTCAAGAAGCAGTTGCACGAAGAGCGCGGCGCGCGCGCGCTTCTCATCGGTTTCGGCGTCGCGCTGATAGCGGAAGATCTCCTCAAACTGGTCCACCACCACCAGGATGCGCTGGCCGTCGATGCGGATACCCTCGCGCTTCGTTTCATACAGACCGGCTTTCCGCCCAAACCGGGCAAGGCCGCAGCTATCGGCGACCAGGTCGGCGGCATCGAACGAAGCTTTGTTGACTGCGGCATCGGCGCTGACTGCAACCTCGGCGTTGGCCGCGGCATCCGCGTTCACCTCAACATCGGCTTGAGCGGCTATCCTGCGGCTTACGCCCTCCGCCAGCGTGAGCAGCCCGCCCAGAGGATCGGCGCCGGGTTTCATGTAGCCGATCAGCCAGCGAGGCCGCGGCCCTTTGATTTGCTTGGTCTCCAGATCGGCCAGCAGCCCCGCCTGCAGAAGACTGGATTTGCCGCAGCCCGAGAGACCGAGAATCGCCACAAAGCGGTCCTCGTCGATGCGCCGGCGCAGCTCTTCCTGGGGTTCGTCCTGGCCGAAGTAGAATCTCGATTCTTCTTTCCTGAAGGGGCGCAGACCCGGATACGGAACCAGCGCTGGGGTGTCCGTCAATGGCAGGGCCCTCCGAGCCACTCCTCGAGCGCAACGGCATACTTCCCGTCCGGGCACTGTCTGGTCTCGAACTCGGGGACGGGAGCTTCAAAAACGGCTTTATTGACCGGCGCATCGGGAGGCGGCGCGGTGACAACCAGGCCGGGGCGCGGGGCGCCCGGAGCGATATGACTGCGCATGGCGAAGCAGACGTCGTTGGCCCATTCGCCCGTGGTTCTGCCATAAAGCACTACAAACCGCCTGGCGCGGCTGTAGAACTGTTCCGCGTTCTTTTTCTCTCTTCGGCGGCGGTTATCTCCGGGTACGGTAGCATTCGCAAGTTGAGCCCGGCACCCCCTCTGCCTGATGTAGTCGCGGATTTGCTTCGCTTCCAGACTGTCGTAGTCGTGATGCTCTATGACCACGTCGTACGTTATGTTCGAGTCGGCCGGCGCCGGCGCCACTAGCGGCCTGCGAAGGCGGCCCTTTACGTTCTCCTTCAGATATCCGAAGTCTTTGTCTTTGATGTTCTGATCGCCGGCGACCGCGGGATTCATTTCCAGCTCATGGCCGCATTGCGCATCGAATTCGGATTGGTCCGGGTCGTACCACAGGTAAGCGGCGAAGCTGCCGTCCTGGCTGCTCTTGCGTAGGGATTTGCGCAATTGCAGAGCCGCGTTGTTTCGCTGCCAACCGCTCGCGGGCAGCGGTTCGGGGATCAGATGCACGGCGAGGCGCGAGCCATCCATCGCTCCATCCACGCGCACGCTGTGTTCATCCTCCGTCTCCGCTTCCGGCGGCAGAGACGTGGCGGAACTGACGTGGTGGCCCTGAAGCAGCAGTTCGCGGCGCAGGGTCAGGACGCGGTCGTCCGTGGCTTTGCAGAAAGTTGGGCCAAGAAACACATGCGCTCCGGATGGCTGGTTCAGTTCCAGCGCCTGGATGCGCTCGAGCGCGGTGCGCAAATTGGCGGCCAGCGCATCCAATGCCCGGGCCACTTGTGGCGAAGGGTTGCGGAGGTCGCCGGCGAGCGTGGTTCTGCCGGCAAGGGTATCGATCGTGTCGCAGAGATCGAAGCTCGATAGCTGCCAACGGCGCAACGGATCCACCAGGTTGTCGCCCGAGATAGCGCTCTGCGTGACTTTGAAAATGCGGTGCTCCGGAGGGGCTACGTCAGGCCCGGAGACCAAAGGCCGCGCATTGTCCCAAAAATACGTAGCTTCTTTCTGACACCAGGATGTGGGCCGGCACGAACCGGGCGAAACGGCAAAAACCATCAGCGCGGATTTCCGGACGGCCTGATAGAGCCGGTCGGGTATCGGGCCGGTACGCGATGCGCTGTCGTCGAAGTAAATCCGAGGGAGGTAAAGGTTGGCGCCGATAATGTTTTGCAGCCGGTCTCTTAGCTGAGCGGCCCAAGCCCGCGCGCCTTGATCGGGATCGTTGTTGCCGGCCCAACCGTAACTCAGAAATATCTCATGGTCGAATGTCTGGAGCATCGTGCACCCGCCCGAACGCGCATTCTAATGCGCGGCGTTTCAATATATTTGAAAAGTGTACTATATCGCGCTTGGATCATTGTGGGCACGGTCGAAAACCGTGCCCCACGAACGCGATTCTCAACCGATTACCAAAACGCCTTCAAAACTCGGCCGTCAAGAACGTGAACGCAAGTGCTGAAAACAATCGCCCAGATGGCTCCCCGGAGCATTAATCTCTTTTCCAATGTATCCGCTCAGAATACCCAGTGACAGGCTGTATCTCGTTGAAAACAAAATGAAAACGGCAAGTCCGCTTTTTCCGTCCGGTATAATGGAACTAGGGGTTCCTCGTCTCACCGGAATTCGATATACCAAACTAGTTCTGAGGAAAACCACTCCCTTACGGTCTTGGCTCTGACCGGAGCCGCGCGCGTCAGCAAGCGGTTCTTTGGGTAGCACCGGATCTCGCCCTCGATGAATCAGTCCCGTAAACGGACGGTTGTCTGCGCCCGCGGCTCCTCTCCGATCAGCCGTTCGCCGCGCCTCGGCTCTTTGACAATTGAATAAAAATCGGGCATTCGGGCCGGCGCAGGCGAACCACGATCGCTCCCGCGCCGGCCAGTTGGGCGGTCTGATCACCACTACTCTAAGTTATTAAATCAATATGGTTTGTAAGCTTTTATCGAATGCCGTAAACCGTGACAAACTGCCACTGTCACGGTGATTTGTCGAGGTCATTATCCGCCGGGACGCGCCTCTCGCAGTCGCTGCCGGTCGCAGTATCTTCGATATGCCAAACGACCCTAGTCCCAAAAACGCACAGTTTGGTTAGCAGATCTTCGGTATGTCCCCCCGATGCACAGACCATAGGCCTTCGCCATAGGCCGGTGCCACCTACCGTAGCTGGACCAAGCCTTGCGATTGTTGGTTGCCGATTGCCGCAGGTTGCAGGTCTTGCTTCCCGCGCCAGAAATCGATATACGAAATCTGATGCACGCAGGCGACGGTGCAGCGCGGGGCGCAGCCCTTCTCGGTGCGGTATTCGCGGCGGATATCGGCGAGCGTGTAGTCGGCCAGCGGCTTGCCCGGATAGCCGCGTTGCTGCGAGCAATAATGCACTAATCCGTCTTCGCAGATGTAGAGGTAACGCGCGCCGGCGCGGCAACGCCAGTGGTTCTCTTTGCCGTGCGCGATGTTGTCCTGAAAGTAGTTGATGCGCGCGTAGCTGGCTTTTTCCATGGCGCGCATTTGCGAATAAACCGAGCGCTCTTCGTCGGCCAGCGGCCGCAATTGGCCATCGCCATCGTGAATGATGCCGACCGTGGAAGTGAATCCCAACTCAAGCGCGCGGCGGCCGATGGTCAGCGCGTCTTGTGGACTGCGGATGCCGCCGCCCACCACCGAGTTGATGTTGACGTGGAATACGGCGTGTTGGGCCAGCAGCTCAAGCTTCTTATCCAGAACTTTGAGGCTCTTCATCGAAACGGCGTCGGGCATGAGGTTATCGATGGAGATTTGCAGGTGATCGAGACCCGCCCGGTTGAGGCGCTGGATGCGGTCGGCCACCAGCAGATAGCCGTTTGTGATCATGCCGGCGATCATGCCGCGGCGCCGGATGCGCGCGACGATGAGGTCGAGCTCGGGGTGCAGCAGCGGCTCGCCGCCGCTGATCGTGACGATGCTGGTTCCAAGATCGGCTAAACGGTCGAGCCGCTGGTACATGGTCTCGATGGGCACGGGCTTAGACACGTCGTCATATTCATTGCAGTAGCCACAGGAGAGGTTGCAGCGGCGCATGGGGATGATGTGCGCCAGCACGGGGTGATCCGTCGAGCGGAGCCCATTGGCGATCATGCGGATCTCGCGGATGCGCCGGAGTGCGCCCCTCCAGGTTCGCCGAAGCTGCAGTTGCGACACTTGCATATGAGGCAGGACTTTTTATTACAACACAATCGGCGGATCTTACGAGCCTGCGGGGTTAACCGGAAGCTATCCGGGGTTGAACGGTAGGGACGGGGAATCGAGCGCCGCCAACGTGGGACACACGATCGTTTTCTGTCGTCTGTCAACCGGTGCGAACCGGCGTCGCCAATGTAGCCGCACATGTAGCCCGCTTTCAGGGCGGGACGAATCTGGGGACCTCACTGCTGAACCGTAACCGAAACTCCGGTCTGGGTGGAAACACCGCCAATCGTAGCTACCACCGCCGCATCGCCGTTCGGCAAATTCGGTACCGTCACGTTGAGCTGATAGAGGCCCGGCTCCACCAGGCCGGCGTAAACAACCGTCGCTGCGGCGCCTCCGATCGTGACCTGAACCGAATTCGCCAATACGGACGGCGTGGTCACCAGTTGAGCCGTTGGAAGCGCCGGGTTCGTCGGCCCGAATCCAGTCCCATACAGCAGGATGGTTTCGCCCGGTTGCGCCGGTTGCGTCGTCGCTCCCGGCAGCAGGCCGGCGCTGCCCACAAGCGTGTAATCCGCGTGCAGCGCCGCTACATAGGCGCCGTTGTCAATCGTGAAGAACGCCGGCGCAAACTGGCTCTTTTGCACAGTCGCACTGTTGCTCGCTTGCTGTGCCGCGGTCACCTGAACCTGGACCGGGCCGGTGGTAACATCGTCCGGCGCCAGTACGTTAATTTGAGTCGGGCTCAGAAAGTCGATATACGCGGGTAAGCCGTTGATAGTGACCGATACGCCTTGCAAGGAAGTTGGCAACAGCCCATTTACGAAATCGGAGGCTTGCCACGTGTATGTGACCGTAGACAGGTTCGTGCCAAAAATAGATACCCAGGTAGCCGAAGCGACACCGGGCTGGAAGCTTCCTGCGTTGGCTACGGCAGTAATATTGCCGGCTGGCTGAGTCCCTTGTACCACTAACGTTATCGCGATGGATGCCGGACTGCCGGTCGCTCCCGCCGCTGTTATCTGCATATTGCTCGTGTAAGTGCCCGCCGCCAGATTTGCCGGGTTTACCGATACCAGGAGCGTACCCGGAGCGCTGCCGGACGCGGGCGAGACAGCGATCCAATAATCGCTTGCCGAGGCAGTCCAGGACAGGGCGCCGGCACCCGCGTTGGTAATCGAGACGCTCTGTGCGGCCGGAACGGCGCCGCCGGCGGTGTAACTGAACGTTAACGCCTGCGGCGCGATCGCCAGGGACGGCGGAGCCTGAGTCACCGTGAGCGTAACCGCCACCGATAACGGAGTGTTCGACGCACCGGTAGACGATATCTGAATGTTGCCGTTGTAAGTGCCCGCGCTCAGACCCGCCGTGGAGATAGATACGGAAAGCGTAGACGGCGCCGTACCGGATGCCGGCGACACGCTTAGCCATGGCGCGCTCGCCGTGGCGGTCCAGGCGAGCGTACCGCTCCCGCTGTTCGTGAGCTGGATCGATTGCGCGGAAGGGGTCGTTGCGCCCGTCGCATATGTGAATTGCAGACTTGCCGGCGCAGCGGCGATGGTGGACGGATTCGGCGTAGCCGCCATAATCGCGACCGCATCGCTTCCGGAGAGAGCCTCCACCGTGATCGTGAGCAGGCCTGTCAAGCTAGCGGGCAGGACCGCCGAAATCGCCGTATTGGTCCATGTGGTTATCTGCAAGATCTGCCCCGTGGTGGAACCGGCCGGAGTGGCGACAACCTTGCAGCCCATGCACTGCCCGCTAAAGCCCAGCCCATTGATGGTGATAGTCGAACCGGCGCTCACTACCAGTGGCAGGGTGCTTAACAGCGGGGCAATTGGCGTGAGGATGTACGGGACTACCTTACAACGCACCGCCGTAGAGTAACCGAAGACGATCGTGACCGCGCTGCAATCAAGCGTGCCGAGCGACGCGCTGGAGACCGCGAATGAGCCTGTCCCTAAGATGAAGTCATAGTAAAAAATGGTGTCGATATCGCCGCCATTCTGCATTTCCAGCGCTCCCCATTCGACGGCGCTCACATCCGATACGTAACTGCCCGCGGCATTCACCAGCGCGAAAAACATCGCTCCGTTCCGCGACAAATAAGGGTCCGTGGCGGGCGTCGTTCCAATGGACGACCAAGCCGAAGTGCCGGCCAGGAACGAGCGAACGATCTGGCCGGTAAACTGCGACTCACTAGTGACGTTCGCAATTCCCGGGGCATTGCAGGCGAGTGTTCCCAGGGTTGTGTTCGTAAATGCGCTTGGGTCCACATGGCAATAAGGCACGATCCGGGTCAGGGAAGGCTGATGCGGGTATACAAAGCCGAGTGAGGCGCTAGTCAGCGACACAATTCCATCGCTGGCGTTGGAGAGTATGGTACTGGACGACAAATTGGGGGTATACGTGCCGGCATTGCCGATCACGGCTATCGAGTTAACCCCTCGTAAATCGTCGCTTCGCTGATTCCAATTGGCCAGGTTCCACAGGAATGAGCTGCCCGGGACCAACTCCCCGCTCTGCGTCCCAGTCTCAATTTCGGTTGCGTAACTACCGGCGGCAAACGATCCGAAGTTCGGCGAGGCAATCAAAACCATGTCCCGGACCAGCGTGTTCGCTGGCGGCGTCAGTGACTCGTTCGGTTGCAACCCGGCAAGGTATGCCCTGGCGATCAAGCCGCCCAAACTAAAGCCCACCAGGTCTATCTGTGGAACCTGCGCGCCCGTATCGTACTGAATCGAATTCAGGTATGCGCCCAAGTCGTTGCCAAGCGCCTCGATGGGCTGATTGGGATCTTCCACGCAGTTATCGAACAGATACACTATGGGAACGCCGTCCGACACCAGATACGTTGCGAGGTTGCCGAACGTATCCGCCGAGCTGCTCGAAATAGGGCAAGAGTTAGTGAAGCCCACCTCCCACCCGTTCAAGAGCACCACGGGAGGCCGAGTCGAGCCGGATGGCACGGCTTGCCGCGGCTGCACAACCATGGTCAAGGCCGCCTGCCGCTCTTCACCCGTTTCGCTCTTGGCCGACAGTGTGACCGTGTACTCGCCGGGTTTCGCGCGCAGGGATGCAGCTAGTAAGATCCCATCTCCAGCCCTGTTCGGCCCCGCCACAAGGCCGTCCGCCTGCGCGCCTTGAATCTCAATGCGCCGGCTCTTGGCCTTTAACAGGAAATTGAGCGTATCGGACGCCGCCGAAATCTGTGCGGGTTCGCCCGCCCGAAGTTCATACCGGGTTCGCTGCAGCTCCATGGCCTGGTTGACCTTCAAGGCCGTAGGCAGCGTGGCAGGCGCATCCGCGCTCTGTGCCGCCATAGTGAGGGCACAGGACGTTAACAGCAGGGTGGTTTTGAAAGCTGGGCCGATCCGCGGCCTGCCGGATGCCCGGAGTGGGGACGGAAGAATAGGGGCCTGGAGACACTCCTCCCGATAAGCCATCTATACGCATGGACGCACCAGGCTCAAAAAACGCGCAGGGATTTTCGCCGCTCGTTTTCATTTTATTTGCCGCGGCGCCGTGGCGGCAGTGCATGGAATAGAAACAGCACGCATCGTGGCGCGCCCCGATGCCGAAGCAAAGGCCGAAACCATTCTGGGTCAAAGCATCCGCCAGTTGCGCGCTGCCTCGTGGCGAGTAAATCTTCGGGGCTTCGCGCCGCAGCCGGCGTCGATCCACGCTCAACCGGAAAGCTCTTCCGGGCTATAAAAAGGGAAACGAAACGATCGGCTTCGGCGGCAATGACGGACGGCAAAAGGAGCGGCAGGGAGCCCAAAGCCGCCGACGCAGATAGAGTATTTCGCCATCCAGTGTTTCGGCGAATGCTTCGGCGCGACCTTCCGGCAGTCCGAGATGACCATCCACGCCGGCCGTCCCAGATCGACGTGACGGCCTCGCGTCATCCCATGCAGTCTTCCCCGCGTATTTACGCTAGAAGTTTCCGGCGATGGCGCCGGATGCGAAGATCATTCCAGCGCAACGCTTCCAGCCCTTCTTGCGCTCTTCAAATTCGCGGAGCGCGATTCCTCCGTGTGTCCGCCTTTGCATTCCTGCCGGCGCCGCCAACAGAGGTGCAGGGCCACGCTTCATACGCCACGTTGCCTGCCATTGCTCGCTGGAATGCAGGCTTGGCCGGAAATTGCAAAACAGGATGGCGGAGAGGGGGGGATTCGAACCCCCGGTAGAGCTTTTGACCCTACGACGGTTTAGCAAACCGCTGCTTTCGACCACTCAGCCACCTCTCCACGGTGAACTCCGCCTGACATCAGTGCGCTGTGGTTTGCAGCTACTATATCACATGGATGCGGTCACGTGCTGGCCTGTCAGCGCGTATCGACGCGCCGGCGGCAAATGGCGCGCGGCTTAGAAGGGCGGCAACCGTCGAAGCGTACGCAACCTGACTGAGCAATCCGCGCTCATTTCCGGCGGGGCTGAAGATCGGGGAGCCGCGGGGTTCATGCTCCAATTGCCCCACACGCGTTCGGAGGCTCAGTTCGTCGAAGCTGTCTGAGGTGAAGGCGCCAATCCCGCATCGAATATCCCGTCGAGCAGCTTCCGGAACCACGCCTCATGCCTGAACCTTTCAAAACTGACGTCGCCCAGGATGTGCGAGAGGGGTTGAATCTTCCCGTACGCCGCCGCATGTTCCAGCCATCGGGCGACATTCTCGCGATCGTCCATCTCGGCGGCGATGCAGGCGAGATTGTAGCCACTTTCTCCGGTTTCGATAGCGTCGGCGCGCTCCGCATGGCGGCGAGCCCGATCCCAACACTCCGGCAAATCCCGCAGGCGGCCTTCATCAGAATTGAACTCCAGTTCTTGTGCAGAACGGCCAGATCGGGCTGGATCTTCTCGACTTCTTGGAACTTCAGGTCCGCTTCGGCATAGAGGCGAAGCGCCCCCTCACCGGAGCGCGCCATGGCGAGTTCGCCCAACGCCGAAGCCCAGTCGCTTAGCGTCGCCGCGGCCTGGCCGGGTAACTGCCGCAGCAGCGCGTGGAATTGTTCTTCCGCCTCGTGGAGCAACGCGGCCTGCCGGGTCCGGAGACGCCGCCGCTTCGCGGAAGAGGTGCTTCGCCAGCAGCTCCACATAGGGCAACCCATCGGACTGCAGCTCTTCCAGCAGGCGCGTGCTTCGTTCAGAAGCGGCAGCGCCTGCTCGGCGGATCCGAATTCCACTTGGACCAACGCTTATCCGGAGAAGTGGTTCCGCGCGACCGTCTCCGCTAAGACTCCTGCCGGAATAGCCATTCACCTTCCCTCGGAATCCGCGCCCTGGCAAGAAATCCCATTTGCTCGCCAAGACGCAAGACCGCCCAGCCAACACCCAATAAGCCATGTGTTTTCACCAAAATTGGGTCCGTTCCTTCGATTTCTGCCGACACGCCCACTGACGGTCCCCGCGGAGGCCGCCAAACGGGTGATCGGCATAGGGGCGGCGGTCGCCCGCCGACCCCTGCCACACCACCGTGCGTACGGGTCCGTACACGGCGGTTCGATTGGTTACGTCAGCACTCCTCGAACAACGATGGAAGTCCGAGCGATTTGAAGTACGCATTGGTAAGCCCCACAGACAGAGCCTTGGCCCGTGCCAGATACCAAGGGCCGCGACCACTGCCGGCGGTATTGCGCGCCAGCGG
>PLDF01000369.1 GCA_003135055.1 Bryobacterales bacterium
GGGTCGAGCGCCAACAGCGGATGGCAGGCGATGGGAACTTGGACTGTGCCATAGGCAATCGCTCAACATAGCGCTACAACCCGGTTATTGAGTGTCTCCCCGGCGCATTCGGCCTAGTTTTTGCTGGCGATGCTCGTCTGCCAAGCGGGTGGCAAGGCAGTCTGGCAAAGGAGAAATCGACGCCTGCCTGCACGCAGGTGGCGGCGCCTGGAAGCCGGTCCGGATCAGGCTTCTATCTTAGGCGGCGAACCGGCCGCAGAAGCGTTTTGCGATGGATGGGAGCAACCACCGCGGAAAAGGCGCCGTGAGCCGGGCTTCGTGTGTTACAACACGATCTCCGCATACTTAGAGTCGGCGAGGCCACATCCTGTCAGTAATGCTCTCCACACGCTAACTCAATTCGTAACAGGTCTCACTTGGCAGGCTGATACCATGTATATGTTCCACTGTACTAGATAGTTACATATTATGAACCCCAACACTCCCGGAGCCGTAGCGTCACGAGACCCGATTGCGCCGCAAAGAAGAACTCGAAGTTTCGAGATCCCAACCGTACGGGCAAACACCCATCAGCCGGCCGCGGAACATCCACTCCCGTCCCGAAGCCATTTCCGCGGCGAGACCCGCATCGGCGCGCGATCGAAGTTCATGTGGGGAGCGATGGCCGCCGTTGTGCTGTCTGCCAATGCCGCCGGGCAGGGACAGTTCGAGTGCGCGTCTAACACCGCCGTTACTCCGACACTTCGGGCGGAGGGTTTTACGGAGAGGGTCGGCGATATTGTTGTGATCTGTACTGGTGGGGTCGTCCCCGTAAGCGGCTCAATTCTGCCGCAAGCTAACTTTACGCTGTTTCTCAATACGGCCGTGACCAGCCGGATACAGGACCCCGCCAATGGCGCTTCCGAGGCGCTATTGGTGATCGACGAGGCCGGCGCAACTGCTAATGAGCCTTTTGCGCCACCGGCGCAGCTTGCTTGCGGAACTCCGGAGACCGGATGCAGCATTACTTCAAATGGCGCAGAGCCATACGATGGCACGCCAGGACACCCGAATGTGTTTGAGGGCATCGTCACCGGCAATCAGGTCAGCTTCTTCGGCGTGCCAATCCAACCCCCGGGGAATGGAAATCCCCGCGTTTTTCGTTTCGTGAACATTCGGGTCAATGCGAATGGCATTTCTTTGGGGGGACCCACTCCCGGACAGGTTACCGCGTCCCTCTCCATTTCCAGCGGCGTCCTTTTATCGAACTCGACGCTCACGGTCGGCTTTGTGCAGCAAGGCCTTCTATATCAGACAAGGGACGCCACCGACACGGTAGGCCTGTCAGGCGCCGCCGCCCTGAGCCCGTGTACCGCGGGGACGCCCTGCCGGGTGGCAACCCCGCGCTTCCGCGAGAACTTCGGCACGGCCTTCGCGGTGCAGTCCCAGCTTGCGGAACAGAATATTCCAGGGACGATATATAATTCCGAATCCGGATTCTTCAATACCACCTTGGCGGCGTCCAATCCGAACCTCGCGACGGCGGGCGTGGCGGACGCCGGGACCCGGTTCAATGCCGATTTCCAAGGCTTGCCGGCGGGCGCGCAACTCTGGGTCGGCCTCAATCCGATCGGTTCCACATCCACGCTTCAGGCGGTCCTCACCACCGGCGAAACCGGGCCGTTGAGCCCTGTCGCCTCCGGCGGCTTGATGGGAGGCCTGCCAGCGGCCCAATTGGCCGTAACGAATGGCTCGGCCATGGCTGTGTGGGAAGTGACTGCTTGCAATCCTGCTCTTATCGATAGTTTCGACTTCCCGGTTTGGGTGGTCTTCCCCGCGCTCTCCACCCCATCCGGGACGTTGACCGCGACCGGCTCGTTGGCCCCGAACCCGGACAGCGGAGCATTTACCGCGGCGGCGGGGGCGGCGGCGCAGGGCTCAGGCTTTCCGATACCGCGCTTCGTTTCGGAAACAACCTCGCCCGGGCCCACTGCCGCCTTCCTGTCGCCTTCCTCGGGCAGCGGCCCCAGCCAGACCTTCGCGCTGGAGTATGCCGATCCGTTTGGGGCCACCGACCTGACGACGGTATGGGTCTGGTTCACCTCGAATTTCAACTCGGTGTCATCCGCCAATTCCTGCCTGGTCTACTACGCGAGCGCGACCAGCCAGTTGTTCCTGCTCAACGACGCCGGCACGGCTTATTCTTCCGCGGCGCCAGGAGCGGCCGTGACGCTGAGCAACAGTCAGTGCTCCGTGAATGCGGCGGCGGCGAGCGTCACGTCGTCGGGTGAGGATCTGACTTTGAACCTGCCCGTGACGTTCACGGCGGCATATGCCGGAGTGAAGAGCACCTGGATGTTTGCGGCGGGGTCGAGCGCCAACAGCGGATGGCAACCGCTGGGAATTTGGACTGTGCCTGCCGCGGCCGCAACGGTGAGCGCAGTTTCAGTGACGCCGAGCAGCGGGACGGGAGCGCAGCAGACGTTCGCGTTAGAGTACGCCGACTCGCTCGGGGCAACGGACCTGTCGACGGTGTGGGTCTGGATCACCTCGAATTTCAATACGGTGTCGTCGGCCAATTCCTGCCTGTTCTATTACGCGAGGGCCACGAACCAAATATTCCTGCTCAACGACGCCGGCACGGCTTGGTCTTTACCCGCGGCGCCCGGGGCGGCAGTGACGCTGAGCAACAGTCAGTGCTCGACGAATGCGGCGGGGGCGAGCGTCACGGCGTCGGGGGCGGATCTGACTTTGAACCTGCCAGTGGCCTTCATGGCCGCGTACGCCGGGGCGAAAGGCGCCTACATGTATGCGTTGGGGTCGAACGCCAACAGCGGATGGCAGGCGCTGGGCACTTGGACTGTGCCTGCCGCGGCGGCAACGGTGACCACGGCGTCAGTGACGCCAAGCAGCGGGTCGGGAGCGCAGCAGACGTTCGCGTTGCAATACGCCGATTCGCTGGGGACCACGGACCTTTCGACGGTGTGGGTCTGGTTCACTTCGAATTTCAATACGGTGTCGTCGGCCAATTCCTGCCTGGTCTACTACGCCAGGGCCGCGAACCAGTTGTTCCTGCTCAACGATGCCGGCACGGCTTATTCCTCCGCGGCGCCAGGGGCGGGACCAGCGCTGAGCAACAGTCAGTGCTCCGTCAACGCGGCGGCGGCGAGCGTCACGTCGGGGACGGCTCTGACGGTGGACCTGCCAGTGACGTTCACGGCGGCGTACGCCGGGGCGAAAAGCGTCTGGATGTTTGCGTTGGGGTCGAGCGCCAACAGCGGATGGCAGGCGATGGGAACTTGGACTGTGCCTGGGGGGTCGCCGCCAGCGCCGGTATCGGTGACGCCGAGCAGCGGGTTCGGAGCGGAGCTGACGTTCGCGTTTCAGTACGCCGATCCGCTGGGGGCTACGGACCTGGCGACGATGTGGATCTGGTTCACCTCGAATTTCAATACGGTGTCGTCCGCCAATTCCTGCCTGGCCTACTACGCCAGGGCCTCGAACCAGATATTCCTGCTCAACGACGCCGACGCGGCTTTTACTGCCGCGGCGCCAGGGGCCGCAGTGACGCTGAGCAACAGTCAGTGCTCGATCAATGCGGCGGCGGCGAGCGTTACGCCGTTTGGCATGGATCTGACCCTGAACCTGCCGATGACGTTCACGGCGGCATACGCCGGAGCGAAAAGCATCTGGATGTTTGCGGCGGGGTCGAGCGCCAACAGCGGATGGCAGTCGATGGGCAGTTGGACTGTGCCATAGGGGAAGAACGCTTCTATCTGATCCGGCTGCAAGTCTTTCTCTTCGTGCGCATCGCCACGCCCTCCGAAGGGGATGCTTTGCCGCCGTTGCGCATCGAATTCGTCCGGCGCACTGTTGCGGCGCAGGCGAAGATGGCTGTAGTCGAGGAGCCAGGGCGCTCCCTTCCAGCCCATACCACCGCGATGCGCGGCTGCGTTAAGCCACGTTCCATTTCATTGGACGCTACATTAGCCTGAACGCCGCCCAAGCGATCGGCGGCTCTTCCGTAATGCCCGGCTCATTTCCCCGCGGTGCGGGTTGGCTTGCTGCTTCGCGGCGCAAAGCTAAACTAAGTGAGAAGGCGCGAGTGCGCGCCCGCGTCGGCTTGGCGCAGCACTCCGGTCTTGGTAGTCCACCGCTATCCGTTGCGCCTGGTAATCGTAGCGCGCGCTGGCATTGGCGATTTGCGCCGAAGTTAGATTGAGCTGCGCCTGACTTAGCTCCATGATCGTACTTAGCCCGAGGTTATACCGGTCTGCGCCAGATCGAGCGCCTGCGTGGTTTGATCCACCAAAAAGCGCCTGGCGAATCCTGCTTACGCTCACGCTCTGTTCTTCGAGCGCAATTGACGATGGGCCCCGCAAACTCCGGGTCTTGCTGCAACCAATCCGAGACTGACGATGGCACTGCTGGTTCGAATAGTTCGGAGGAAGCTAAATGTGCACGTTCATGCCAGATATTCTATCGCTCTCTTAGTGCCCATTCATCCACTGCGTGTTATCGAAATTCCACCCGCCGCCGAGCGCTCGATAGAGATCGACGATCGCAAGCCGCCGATCCCGGGAGGTTTCAGACAGACTGATTTCAGCGGGGTAGAGCAATTGCTGCGCTTCCAAAACCTCATAATAGCTGGCAAGGCCGCCGAGATAGCGGCGACTGGCAATGGAGACGGAATCGGTAAGAGCCGCCACTTCACGCTTCTGCTGCTCTTCGACGGCGGACAGCTTCTGTGAAGCGATGAGAGCATCCGACACTTCCCGAAACGCTCGCAGCGCGCTCTGTGCATATTGATTTTTGGCCTGATCGAAAATATCCACCGCCGCTCGATACTCGTTGGTGAGCCGCCCCCCGGTAAAGACAGGACCCGAAAAAGAAGCGGCAAGCGCCCAGATGTCCGCGGTCCCGCCACTTAGCGAGCTAAGCGCCGGACTGACCCTTCCCAACAGCGCCGTCAATCCAAAGCGCGGGAAGAAATCTGCGTTAGCGATGCCGATCCCCGCGGATGCCGCTCTGAGATTCTGCTCAGCCTCGCGGATATCGGGCCGCCGCTCCAACAACTGCGAAGGGATTCCCGCGGGAACGGATGGCGGCGGGTTCATCTCTTTGCCGGGAACGGTTCTTTGGACCGAGCCCGGGTTTCGTCCTACAAGAACGCAGATCTGATTCTCCTTCTCCGCTACCTGCCGCTCCACGTCGGTGAGAGTTCCTTCCGCCGCGGCCAATGCCGCTTCCGCGCGCGTCACCTGCAA
Source organism: Bryobacterales bacterium (assembly GCA_003135055.1). GTDB lineage: Bacteria > Acidobacteriota > Terriglobia > Bryobacterales > Bryobacteraceae > PALSA-243. The sequence goes on from PLDF01000369.1 coordinate 5,247, forward strand.
GCGCGAAACGATTCCCGCTCCGTACCGCTTACTGAACAAGGTGTGTGTGGATTCGAAGGCGTCCCGGCTGTCGCGGGCTACAGCCAGGCGCCTGTCCAACTCCACTAACTCCAGGTAAGATTGCGCCACTTCGGTAATCAGCGCAAGCATCAATCCGCGGCGGCCTTCTTCCGTGGCGAGATATGCCGCGTTGGCCGCCTCGTTCGATCTCCGGATGCGGCCCCACAAATCGACCTCCCACGCAGCGGAAAGACCTCCCAGGAACAAGTTGCTGGTAGGGGTGTTTGTCGGAAGACTTAGCTCGGGGAATTCTTTATACACGCCATGATCGCGCTGGACTCCGGAACTCTCGTCCACCGTGGGTAAGTAAGCAGACCGTGCTACCGCCCGATAGGCCTCCGCCTCTTTGGCGCGAGCGATGGCTGTTTTCAAGTCATAGTTATTCTTCAGCGCCTCTTTGATCAGCACGTTCAAGAACGGATCGGAGTAGACGTCCCACCATCCCTGATCGGCGAACGAATTTGGTTCCGCTGTCGCTTGTCCGCGGAATGCCGCCGGGGCGGAGATCGTGGGACGCTTGTAGTTTGGTCCTACCAGGCATCCACTGAGCATGATACTGAGGGCAACAATAGATGTTAAGAACGGCTTCACGACTCACCCTTTCGCGCGGCCGCCCAGTCCTTCAAATGCTCCATCGCGTAATATGTTACCGGGATGATGAAAATTGCGAGCAAGGTAGCCGCCAGCATGCCGCCGATTACCGCCGTTCCGAGGACTTGCCGCGCAACCGCGCCGGCGCCGCTGGCGATTGCCAGGGGAATGGTGCCGAAAATAAAAGCGAAGGCCGTCATCAAAATCGGCCGGAGACGAATACGCGCTCCCTCCAGAGCCGCATCCAGCGCGGACTTGCCCTTCATGCGTTCCGTTCTGGCGAACTCGACGATCAAAATAGCGTTCTTTGCCGATAGGCCGATTAACATGACCAAGCCGATTTGAGAGTACACATTATTCTCAAAGCCCCTGATCCAAAGAGCCAGAAACGCGCCAAAGACTGCGATCGGGGTGCATAATAGCACACTGAACGGAAGGGTCCAACTCTCGTATTGCGCCGCGAGTATCAGGAACACGACGAGCAGCGAAAAACCGAAGACGGCTGCGGGGCTTACCTGCGTGGATGCTTTCTTCTGCTGGTAGGAAAGGGCGTTCCAATCGTACCCCATACCTTTTGGAAGGACTTGCTTAGCTACCTGTTCCAGCGCATCCATTGCCTTCACCGTGCTGTAGCCGGGCGCCGGAGATCCGGTAATCTGCACTGCGCGATATTCGTTGAAACGCGAAGTAAATTCCGGGCCCGCTCTTGTCTGAAGCGAAACCACGGAGGAAAGCGGTAACATCTCTCCCTCTTTATTCCGAACGAAGAAATTCATGACATCTTTGGCCTGTGAGCGGTATCCGTCCTCGGCCGCGATGTAGACCTGCCATGCCCTGCCGAAGCGATTGAAATAATTTACGAACAATGAGCCCATGAACGCGCGGAGGGTACTGTATACATCCTCCACTTCAACGCCTTGTTTCAGAACTTTGTCTCGATCCACCTGAACCAACACTTGGGGAACCTGAGCGTTCAACGAACTGTTGAGCCTGGTCAATTCGGGCCGCTTGCGCGCGGCCTCAAGGAATCGATTGGTATTTTCGGCGAGATACGGGACATCCTTACCCACCCGGTCTTCCAGCATGAAACTGAAGCCTCCGGACGTTCCGACGCCGGAAATGACAGGCGGCGAGAAAGCGAACGCGCGCCCCGCCGGCATCCTGTCGAGTTCGGCGTTGACCGATTCCATGATCGACTGGACGCTGGTCGCCTTGGTCTTCCGCTTGTTCCATGGCGTGAGGGCGACGAACACGAAGGCGCTGTAAGTCGCGTTAGTCTGGGTCAGAAGACTGCTGCCCACAATCGTACTGTAATACCGTACTCCGTTAGTGTGTTTGAGGACCGCTTCCACTTCTTTAGTGAAGGCGTCGGTACGCTGAAGCGAGGCGGCGTCGGGAAGTTGAATATTCAAATAGAAATAGCCTTGATCTTCGGTGGGAAGAAATCCGGAAGGCAATCTATCGCCAACCAGGAGCGCGGCGACGGCCACCACGGCAAGCAGCGTTAGACTGAAGGCCATCTTCCGTATCAGAGCGCCCGATATGCCGACATACCTGGTGGTTGCCTTCTCGAAGAGGCGGTTGAATCCTCCGAAGAGCCGGTGCAACAGACCGTGGGATTCATGGCTTGGCTTCAGCAGCAATGAGCAAAGAGCGGGACTCAGCGACAACGCGTTGAAGGCCGAGATGATAACCGAAATGGCAATGGTTACGGCGAACTGCTGATATAGGCGGCCCGTAATGCCGGGAATGAATGCCGTCGGCACAAACACGGCCGCCAGTATGAGCGCGATGGCGACAACCGGACCGCCGACCTGTTCCATGGCTTTCAGCGCAGCCTCTTTGGGGTTGAGGCCCGAAGCCATGTTCAATTCCACCGCTTCCACCACGACGATCGCATCGTCAACCACCAGGCCGATCGCCAGTACGAGCCCGAAAAGGGAGAGAGAATTGATGGAAAAGCCCAACATCGGGAAAAAGATGAAAGTGCCTAGAAGAGACACCGGAACCGTTAACGCGGGGATCAAAGTCGTTCTGAAGCTCTGCAGGAAAATGAAAACGACAAAGATCACCAAAAGCAGCGCTTCCCATAGCGTGGTGACGATTTCCTTGATACCTTCGCGTACGGCTAGCGTGGTGTCTAAAGAGACCACGTAATCCACGTCATCCGGAAATTGTTCTTTTAACTGAGCCATCATTTGCCGGACGCCATCAACCGCCGCGACTGCGTTGTAGCCCGGCTGTTGAAAGACATTGATAATCGCCGCCGGCGCATCGTTCAGGCGCCCGATTATGTTGTAGGTCTGCGTTCCCAGCTCGATCCGCGCGACGTCTCTCATGCGCACAACCGACCCATCCTTGTTCTCGCGAATGACCGTGTCGCCGAAATCCTGTTCCGTGACTAAACGGCCTTGCGCGCGCATCGTGTAGGTGAACTCCTGGCCTGGCGGAGCGGGCTCCGCTCCTACCTGGCCGGAAGGATTGACCGTATTCTGCTGCTCCAACGCCTTGACCAGATCGGGAACGGTGACACCCAGACTTGCCAATTGATCCGGCTTGACCCACTGGCGCATGGCGTAGGCGCCCGCCCCTTGGACCAGCACGGAGCCGATGCCCCGGACCCGCGTCAAAGGATCGGTGATATTGATGTACGCGTAGTTAGCCAGAAATTTCGCGTCTCGCGTACCCCTCGGGGAGGAGAGAGCGATGATCATCAATGGGCTGACGTGAGATTTTGCGATCGTCACTCCCTGGTTACGGACTGAGGGCGGAAGTTGGGGAAGCGCCCGGTTTACCCGTATCTCGGAAAACACCTCCGCGATGTTCGGATCCAGATCGAGATCGAAATCGACCCGCAGCTTCATGGTTCCATCGTTGGCATTGAACGACCGCATGTAGAGCATGCCTTCGACGCCCGCCATGGCCTCTTCGATTGGCGTTGCAACCGAGCTTTCAATGGTAAGCGCGTCCGCCCCGACATAGTTCGTGGTGACGACAATTTCCGGCGGGGCGATGGACGGAAACTGGGCGATGGGAAGCCGCTGGGCCATGATGATTCCCGCAAGCACGATCAGAATCGAGATCACAATTGCGGTGACGGGCCGATTAATAAAGAATTTCGACATTAGGAAGCCCGGCCAAGACTGCCCGATGGATTTGAGTCCAGGGGAGGCATCTTGGCCGGCTTTGGATCGACCGTTTGTCCTGTCTTTATATCCTGGAGTCCCTCGACCACCACCCGGTCGGTTGGGTTCAACCCTTGATCGATCACCCAGTATGACCCAACCCGATCGCCAGCCTTCACAGTCCGGAAGGCGACTTTATTGTCCGGTCCCACTAAAGCGATCTCATACTCGCCCTGCAATTCCTGGACGGCGCGTTGGGGAACCAGCAGCGCGTCTTTCCGCACCGAGGTCGCCGCCCGAATTCTGGAATACTCTCCGGGCCGGAGTACGTTCCCCGGATTCGAGAACATGGCGCGAATCCGCATCGTTCCGGTGGATGACTCGACCCCGCGGCCAACTATGTCGATCTTGCCCTTGATCGGATAGACGCTGCCGTCGGAGAGTATCAGCTCCAACGAAGATTGCAGGGCGCCACCTTTTGCGAGGAAGAAGTCGCGAAGCTTAAGGTATTCCTGCTCGCTGATTGGAAACTGGACCAAAATGGGATCGATCTGGGACACCGTCGTCAGAAGCATTCGCTGGTCCGTTCCCACCAGATCGCCGATGTTTGCGGAGTGAATTCCCGCAATCCCGTTCACTGGCGATTTCACTTTTGTGAATTCAAGATTCAGCTCGGCGGCTTGTAATGAACTGCGCGCTACTCCGATTTGCGCCTCCGCGGCAGTGACCGCCGCTACCGAACGATCGTATTTCCCTTTTGCCGACGCAACTGAAGCCAGGTTGGCGAGGTTCGATTGCGTGGCGTCGTCAAATTCCTGTTGACTCACTGTTCCGTCCTTCACAAGGGGCGCATAGCGCTTTACATCCAACTCTGTTTTGAGTTGCGCGGCTTCGGCCCGGTCGATCTCGGCCTTGGCGGCATCTACGTCTGCTTTCGCCTGCGTCAAGCCGGCGTTGGCGACGTTGAGTTGTGCGTTCGCCTGATCGACGACCGCCTGGAAGGGACGCGGGTCAACCTCGAAAAGAAGGTCTCCCGTCTCGACGAGAGATCCTTCTTTATAGTCTTGCGCCAGCAAATATCCGGTGACCTTCGAATGAATCTCCGCATCGATAAAGCCGACGGTTGTTCCGATCCATTGCGAGTACACGGGCACATCCTGGCGGATCGGTATCGCGATCATGACCTCGGTAAGGTGCGGCGGCGGGGGTTTGTGAAAACAACCGCAAAGGCTGAGAGCTACAGCTACTGGCGCGAAGAGAGAGCGTGTCCGTGAGGGCCGAAGCAAACGACTGTTTCGTGACGGTCCCGGCTGGAGGATGGCTTCGTCCTTTCCTCCATGCGTCCATCCGGGTTCGAGGCCCGGCCATCCAAAGGCCTGCATCCGGCTGGTCTTGTTAATGAGTTTCATTTCCCGATTCGATTGCCTTGACCGTCTTGCCGGCCGTGCTTGGAAGTGTGTAGACGCCTTCTGGGACGGCTTGCGCGTGGTCCGGGACCCCCCTGCTGGAGATCGCGAATGCGGCGCATGTACTTGAATGAGGCAGGAATCGTAACGAGTACGCCACTTACTATGAGCGCTATACCCAAGACGACCGAAAACGCCGTGGGCTCCATCGGCGAGCCGCTCTGAGCAGCCTCCAGTTCGCGACGAAAAAGGCCGAAACGCGCCACGAAACCAAAACCCATCAGGGCAATGCCGGTTCGGATCCACGCCAGGAATGTTCCATCCTCCGCCAGGTAGGTCTTCGGGTCGCGACTATAGACGTCTTGCCGAGGCATTGGAAGCATCGCGGGCGGGTTGCACACCCACGGGACCGGTCTGCCGCCCGCCGACTGGGCGACCCGCAAAGTGGGCAGCGGTACGATCCGGTTCACCCTTGCAAGCAGGACATGCGTCCCGGCGACAAGAGGCCACAATCCCGCCGTGCTGAAGAATGCGCGGGCTCCGGTCGAGCCTCATGAGCCTCAGACGTGGCGAACCGGCTACCACCCGAAAACAGACTACACTTCTTCGTCGCGAGATTGTAGTTCTGCTTCCGCTTGCTGCCAGTCGTCCAAATCGTAACCGTCCTGTCCGCCTCGTTGCAGGTAGATCTCGAAAGCGCGTTGCCGAATCTGCTCTTCAAGCGGAAGAGCTTCGGGCTTATTCTTTGCGGGTATTGCTATCGCTGGTGCTGCCACTGTCCTTGACTCCTAGCTTTGCATCCTATAGCAAAATTAGCCGGGGCGGAACGCGCCTCGCCCTCCGGAGCGTACGGATCCATTCACAAGAGGACGCGCAATGTGATGGGCCGCACACTGGACTTCGCCGACGGTGGATGCGCCCGCATGGTCTCCGGCCGCCTAAATTCCGGCAATGCACGGGACGGGAAGCTTTGCGATGGCTGTCCACCAGCCGGTGAGCTCGACATAGGCGCAGCCGACGGGAGGGTCCGCGGAATGGACGCGGAGGTAGCGGCGTATCCCGATGATGGGCGCGAAACCGCATCGCCCACCGAGGAGATGCCGGTATGAAGATTCGAAAGTTGCCGGAACCTGCTACCTGGTATTAACGTATACTATGCATTGTGGAGTACTCAGACGAGGATAGGAACCGGCGGATTACCCAATTACGGAAGGGCATCCTGGAACTGGCTGTCATGGGAGTCCTTTATCACGAGCGGCACTACGGCTATTCGTTGGTCCGGGTTCTCTCCGAAAGCGGGTCCATCTCACTCAAAGAAGGCACGATTTATCCCATACTGGCCCGGCTCGATCGGGACGGCTTAGTCCGTTCGGAATGGGTGGAATCGGGTCAAGGGCCTCCGCGCAAGTACTACGCGCTGACGTCGTCGGGCCAGCAGCTCTTCGACGAGCTGAATCAAGAGTTTGATCTATTGGTATCCCTGGTCCAGCAGAAGTGGAAGGCGACGGAGCAATCCGAACCTGCCAGGAAGAGACTTGTCGTCCGAAAGGGGTAAGACAACGTGAACAACTATCCGGAAGTGGTGGCGAAGATAGCCAATGACTATTTGGAGCGCGTGAAGTCACAGCTCCGGCTGGTTCCGGCCCATGAGCGGGATGAATTCCTGCGGGAGCTTCAGTCGCATCTGTATGAGGCTTATCGGCAAACGCCGGGCGAAGACGACGTGGGGCGAATCCTCGCCGTGTTGCGGAACCTCGGCGACCCTGCCGAAGTGGTGTCCGACCGGTTGCCCGGGGCGATGGTGCGTTCCGGCACGAGGCGGAGCCTGCCGCTGTATGTTATGGGAGGGATACTGATCGCTTTGTTCGGAATCCCCCTGGGATTTGGCGGCGTGGGGGTACTGGTGGGCCTGCTGTTCGCGCTGGCAGGCATAGCGATCGCTTATTATGCGACGGCGGGAAGCATCCTTCTAGCCGGCGCAATGTCTATGTTGTTAGGTCTGACTCGAATGTTCCTGCCGCACTTATGGGACAACCTGGTGACGCTCGGCTATATTCAGATAAACGGGCCGCCGGCTGAACTCCTCGACCACTTATCCGCTTCGGAACAAGGCCTGGTTATGATCCTGTTTGCGAGCGCGCTTGTCGCCAGCGGGCTGGGCATGCTGCGGCTGGGAAGATACCTGCTTCGGGGGCTACGTTTCCTGTCTAGCCTGGCCTTCGACTGGATGCGACGGTTAGCGCAAAGCGCTCGGGGGAAGCTGCGCCGGGACAATCGTGAAGGGCCTCGGGTGGGCGCAGTCCCGTTTGTGAATCATGGTCAGTGACAGCTATGGAAAGGCGCATGGAATCGCGTAAGTGGGACAGGCATCCCGCCTGTCACTGGACGCACGGAAGACGTAAATCGAGGGATAGTGAGTCACCGTGAAGTTAGCTGGCAACCCGGCATACTTCGGGTCGGTGGAGGGTTTCGATACCTCCGCCGCAGTGACTCCTTCCGAACCCGGCGCGCCGCCAGGCCACAGCTTGATCTCTTCGCCGCGGCCGGCGGCGAGGGCCGCGCCCGCCAATAGAAAGCCGCCGCAAAATAAACCGCCGCGGAACGCCTGGAACGTCGTCATGGCAAGGCCTCCGATGCCGCTACGGTACGTCGCCCTTGGGCAGGGCGCTGGACACAAACTCGCTGAAATCGTGCTTCAGCTTAGCGTGCGAATCGCTGTCGATGTATAACATGTGGCCCGACTGGTAGAAATCCCATGAGATACGCTTGTGCATCTCGGGACGCAGCCCCATGTGGTTGAAGGTATATTCCACGGCGTAATACGGCGTCGCCAGATCGAAGTAGGCCGCGGCGACCATCACCTTCATGAACGGATTCTTCACCATCGCGTTGCGCAGCATGGCGGTGGTGTCGCCGAAGCCATTTTGCACGGCATAATCCCAGGGTTGAACGCCGCCGCTGGGGTAATAGTACATGTCGGTCTTATATCCCAGCTCACCGCGGATATAGTTAGTGAAGACGGCCGTGAACGGCGGAGTGATCAGCGTGCTGGAAGGGTCGAACTCGCTGGTCTCGCCGACATTGATGCCGGAAGGGCCGGTCAAGCGTCCATCGTAGCGCCCGATGGTGAGCTCTTTGTCGCGCAGCAGCTCGCGCGCGAAGTGCGAGACGTCGAAGCGCAGATTCGTCTCTTCCAGGTAGCGCGCTTCGAGTCCCGTATAGCGCACCAGCTTGTCGACGACGGTCTTACGCTCGGCGGGGGGAAGGTCGTCGCCCTTGGCGAGAGCGGTCGCATATTCGCCCATGGCGAAGCCTTCCGCCTCCTTGAGAAACGTTTTCAGATCCTTGCGCTGCAAATCGGCCGCCACCTTCTTGTGATAGTAGGCGTCGGCGGCCTGAGTGGGCAATTGTAACTGGTAAACCAGATCGTCGCTACGGCTCCAGATAGTCTCCAGGTTAAGCGTGGTGCCGATGAGCACTATGCCATTGAAGGCTATGCCGCGGTCGATGAGATAGCCCGCCAGGCCCGCCGCGCGAAAGGTTCCATAACTCTCGCCCGCAATGAACAGCGGCGAGAGCTGGCGATTATTGCGCGAGATATACATGCGCATGAATTCGCCCACCGATTGGATATCGCCCTGCACGCCGTTCATGCGCCGCGCCACTTCGATCGACTTGGCGCGACTGTATCCCGTGCCCACCGGGTCGATGAATACGAGGTCGGTCTGGTCGAGCCACGTATCCTGGTTGTCCTTCATCTGGTAGGGCGGCGGCGGCATGCTGCCGTTCGGCTCCAGCTTGGGACTACGCGGCCCCATGCCTCCCATGTGCACCCACATCGACGCCGAACCGGGCCCGCCGTTGAAGCAGAACGTGACGGCGCGTTTGGTCGCGTCGGCGACGCCGTCGAGCGTATACGCCATATAAAAGATGTGCGCTTCGGTTTCGCCGGCTGCGTCCTTCAGCGGCATCTGGGCCACGGTGGCGGTGTAGTTGATGGTCTTGCCTTGCACGGTCACGCTGTGATGCGTGATCACTGGAGTCTCATCGATTTCTCCGCCGATGGCAGGTCCGGGACCAGCCACGCCGCCGCGGCCGCCACGGCCACCGGGAGTTGCGGCAGGCGTTGGCGCCGTGGCTGCCGGGGCTTGGACCGGAGCTTGCGCCTGAGCTTGACGGCCTTGCGCGGAAGCCTGCTGTTGAAGCGCCAGGAAAGAGAGAAGAAGCGGCGCAATCACAGCGGTGGCGCCGGCGAGACGAGTTGAGTTCATGGGTAAATGATATTCCAAAAGGCAGGTTCCCCGCAGAGCGGATGGGGAGCGGAGCACAACAGGAGCACACCCAAGCGCACCGGAGCACACCAAGTGGATTGACTTCACCGTTCACGCCGCGTTATCTTGCAAATAGCCTCCCAACCGGCGCGGTAGCCAAGTGGTAAGGCAAAGGTCTGCAAAACCTTTATTCGTCGGTTCGATCCCGACCCGCGCCTCCA
>PLDF01000395.1 GCA_003135055.1 Bryobacterales bacterium
CGTCGACGAAGGACTCCTCGTCCTCGGCCAAGAGCACCCGGACGGGGCCTTCTCCAACCGGGGGCGCCGGAGCCGACTTCTTGCTCCTGCTCACCTTTTTCCGCTCACCCGTTCCTCTTCACGTGCAGCTACTCATACCACGCGCTCCGTGTGCAGCGGGAGAACCAGGCTGAAGGTCGAGCCCTCGCCCTCGCGCGACTCGACCTCGACCCAGCCCTGATGGTTGTTGGCCACGTGGCGCACGATGGAGAGCCCCAGCCCGGTGCCCCCGGTGTCGCGGCTACGCCCGTGATCGACCCGGTAGAAGCGCTCGAAGATGCGCCGCAGGTTTTCGGGGGCAATTCCGATTCCATTGTCCGTGATTGAGATGCGGGCGGTCGCATCCACACGCCGCACGTCAATGCGGACTTCGCCGCCCGGACGATTGAAGTTGATTGCATTCAAGAGCAGGTTCGAGACGGCCCGTTCCAGTCGGCCTTTCTGTCCCACGAAGTACACGTCGGCGGCCGCATTCAGAAAAACGCGAATATTACGCTCCCTTGCCTGAGCAGCCACCCTGTGAAGCGCATTTTCAGCCAATTCCACTCCCGATATTTTTTCGGATATGACCGGGATTCGCTCCGCCTCGATTTCCGAGAGCGTCAAGAGGTCGGAAGCCAGGTTGCCGATGCGCGTAGTGTGCGCCGCAATGATTTCCAGAAATTTGCGGCCGTTCTCCGGATCTTCGAGCGCGCCTTCGAGCAGAGTTTCGGCGGCTCCATGAATGGCGGCGAGGGGGGTTCGAAGCTCGTGAGATATGTTCGCCACGAAATCCTTGCGGACACGTTCCAGGCGTTCGATCTCCGTGATGTCGTGGAACGTTGCGATGGCTCCGGCGCCGCCCGGCTCGACCAAAGGAGCAGCCTGGACTTCGAAGACGCGCCCCTCGGCGTTAATCAGGGACATGCGCTCGCGCGCGGGCATCCCGGTGGCGATCACCCGCGACAACAGTTCGCGCAAAGCCGGATCGCGAACCACGTGCAACATCGAAACCCCGTCCGGGAGCGGCGTGCGGGCATGAATCGCGCGCGCGAACGCGTCGTTGCAGAAGGTGATGCAGAGCTTGTGCTCGACGGCGAGCACCCCTTCCACCATGCTGCCGAGAATAGCCTCGCGCCTCGACGATTCCTGCGCGAGACGCTCCAGCATTCGGCGAAAATGCTCCGCCATGATGCGTAGGGAGCGAGCTACCGACCCGAGTTCGTCATCGCCCTCGGCCGCAAATGTCCCCGAGTAGTCGGCGTTTACCAGTTCCAGGGCGTAATTCTCGATGCGGTGAATGCGGCGGGTGAAGGCGCCTGCGATGAAGTAAGCGACGATCAGCGCGATCAGGGCGGCGGCTGCCGAGGCCCGCAGAATCAGCATGCGTACGGCCGAAATCGAGTCGCCCACCTGTCTCAGCGGAATCGCCAGGCGCAGGATGGCGCCCGGATGCCCCGGCAACTCGACCGGCTCGGCGTAATAGTAGAACTCCACGTCGAGGGTAGCGCTGCGCCGGATGGCCGATCCTGGGCGGCCCTCCAGCGCCGCGACAACCTCCGGACGCGTACGATGGTTCTCCATTGTTTCCGGATCATGCCTGGAGTCGGCTAGCACCACGCCGCTGCTATCGATTACGGTCACGCGCGAATCGAGCGCCGCATCGGTATCCTCAGCCCACTTTTGCAGGCTCTTCGGCGGAGTCGAAACCAAGATGGGCGCGATAACGCGAAGAGACTGCGCCATATGCTGCCGAACCAGCGTGCGCTCGCGTTCCGCAGTGTAGCGCGTGAGCAAGAAGTCGGCGCTCGCAAGCGTGACGCCGATCAACAGTATCGATGTCAGTAAGAGCTTGCCGAAAATGGAACTCCGGACCGTCAAGCAACCAGTGTAGAACTTCAGCGGATGAGAAGAGCAGCCGTAGGGAAGAGATGGAAGAGCGTCATTGATGCCGTAAGCATAGGTTGGGGGTGCGTCCACTCCAGGAGACCCTCCAGGAGGGCCGGCCCCGGATGAGATGCGGTTGGCGTTGCTGCTCCCGATCGGACCGGTGGAACACCCTGAGTGCTCACGGAATTGTACGGCCAGATGAGGGATAAGCCCGTCGTCACCAATCCGGACCAGCTCTGGACGCGGCTCGGCGTGGAAGCCTCCAGCGGCAGCGTGGTGTTTCACGCCGATGCCCCGCTCGCCGCGATTCGCCAGGCGATTACGAAGGCCGTCGCCTGAAGGAGGTGGCGCACGCCGCGCCGCACTCTGCGTGCCGCAGGCGCTTCTCCCCATTCCGTATGGTCTGCCGATAGCCGCCCACTGTTTTCGAGATTGGGGCATGGAACAGCGCCAGACCAGACAGGCCATTGCCCTTCGTGGCGCACGCACTCCTGCGTGCAGTGTCCCCACTCATGGGGACACTTTTTTCCTGCCAGCAATCACTGCGTCCTTTCAGTTCGCGGGGCTCGCCGTATTCTCAGCCAGCAGCCGCCCGATGGTCCCCTCTATCTCCGTCGCCATCTCGTCATGCAGCTCGCCGCTGGCGCGGCCCGCAAACCCTGTGTGGATCGCGCGCACCAGCCCATCGCGTCCCACGAAAAACGTCGTCGGCCACGCATTGAGGTTCGCCGCCCCCGGCAGCTTCGCATTCAGCTCGGAAGGCTCGCCCGCCAGCAGTACCGGATACTCGATGCCATACTGCTTCACAAACGCCCGTAACCGCGCCGGGTCTTTCAACTGTTCGCCTTCTTCAAACGACAGACCCACCACTTCCAGTCCGGCGCCGCGATACTTCTTGTAAAGCTCCTCAAGGTATGGCGCCTCGTCGTGGCAGTTCGGGCACCAGCTTCCGCCGATCGCCACCAGGATCACCTTGCCGCTAAACCGTGCGTCGGTATTCGAAACCAGTTGCCCGCTCAAATCGGGAAAGCTGAACCGCAGCGGCGCGTCCGGATCTTTCATCGTAGTGTGCTGCATCGGATCGTCCGGGGCTGGCAACCCCTTGGATCGGGCTTCAGCCGAGCGGATCGCGGTCAGTTTCTTCCCGTTCTGTACCACCTCTAATTGCCCGTCCGCCGCCTGCGTAATCGTCATCAGCGCAGGCCGCGCGCCCGAGAAATGGCTCAGCACGAACTTGCCGTCTTTGTAGCTGCCGGTCAGTGTGCCGGTATCGCCATCCACGCGCAGAATCGCCGCGGAAACTTCGGCCCCGTGCTGCTTGACAATCAGATGCCATGCCTTCTCGCCCTTGGGACTGTTCACTTCCATCTCCCAAAGCCCGGCGATCGATGGCGCGCTTTCCGCCGCCGCATCGTCCGCCCGATAGGGCGCGGCCTGGAACGTATTCAAGCGCCCCGGCTTGCCGTACGTGCCTTCCAACGCGCCGTTCTGCAGCTTCGCTTCGAGCCTGGTCGCGTAGTGATCGAACTGTAGCGTGAGCGTTCCATTTTCCACCGATCCGGAAGTCGAAAGCACCTTCTCATCGCCGTTAAAGAACCACCCCTTCACATTGGCGCCGCCGCCGGAAAACCCAATGCGAAACGGGATTTGCTGGTTGTTGACCGTGATGGTGGCGCTCCACAGACCTTGTACGGGTTGAGCCAGCGCGGATAGGGAGAGCCCGAGAACTGCGGAAGTGAGGATCGTGAGCTTCATGCGATCATTCTACACCATCTCTATAGGGATTGGGTAGATTGCGAGACCGCTCTATCTACCTCGGACCCGATCACCTCGATTTGCGGCTCTGGAATTGGCAGATGGACTGAAACAATTTCCCAAGCACGCTCCAGGTTGATCCCCAGGCGTTGATCCCCAGACGATCGTGGGCGAGGACGTTTCGGAATCCGGCAACTCGGAACTGAAGAAAACCTGATGGCGCCTGCGTGTCCCGAAGAGCCTCCATGCGCGCCTGGCGGAGCGCGCGGAACGTGAGGGGGTGAGCCTGGATGCGCTCGTCATGGGCATTGATCGTGGAGGGAATGGGGCTTCTAATCGCGATCAAGGCCAGCGTTGCGCGCCGTGGATGATGTTGACGATTTCGACCGCATGTGCGGTTATCCGGCACGCCACGATGAACCTAAAAACGGCAGTTGANNCACGCCGCAGAGGGAAACCTCGACCGGTCATAGACTCGCCGTCCACCCTGGCAGTCAACTGCCGTTTTTAGGATGAAAGGACCGGGGCAGCGGCAATTCCCGCGTGCCCTCCGCGCGGCCCTGTCTGCCGCGATACGGAAAGGTCGAGAGTGCGCCCGCGCGCTCGTAAATCTCTTTAGCAGTGCGTTGCGCGGCGGCAGAGTCGTCTTTTCGGATATATGCGACGATGGCGGCAAGGTCGTCGGCAGCTTCCGGTGACCGGCGAACCTCCATTTTACCTCTGGAACATCCGCTCGATTCGCTCTCCTACCTCTTCGTGCGTCAGGTATTCGCCCCGGTCGAGTTGTTCCAAGCCCTTCTTGACCTTCTGGCGAAACCATGCATCATGGTCGAGGTAATGCTCGACAAGCTGCTGAACGTAACCGTCCGGATCGCTGCTGTTTTCAGCGGCGACTCGATTCAGCTTCGTTTGCAGGTCGGGATTGAGATGTACTTCCATGGTTTTAAGAGTAGCGGTTGCCGTGAAATTTATCAGCGGCGGCGCTCCGGCACGCTGTAGTTTTGATCGTAACCTGCTAAGGGCTTTCTCGTCGTTTCAGATTCGGGCAGGTCGCCCGCCAGTGACCGTCGGTCGCCCAACAACGCAGCTCGCCGCAGCCAATACAGGGTGGCGACTCGCGGGATGCCGATCAAGGGCGCCCTCTGGGCCCGGCCGCAGGTTTTGCCAACCTGCCCCACAGAAACTGAGAGATTGGCATGTCGTCCTATAAAGTGCGCACGGGCCCAACGGGTCCGTGCGCTAACATCAATCAGTTCCCTCCGCCCCGTCCCGGCGCCGCCGGCGGCGCTACATCCAGGTTCACTTTGAAGTACTGCACCCCCGCATCGGCCATCAATTTATTCAGCTTCGGCAATTCGTCCCATAGCTTGTCGATCTCGGCGATGCCCTTTTGCAGATCGCCTTGCGCGGCTTGAAGGTCCGCCAACTGACGCGCGGTGGGCGCTTCCGTGTAGCCGTCGATCTGGCCCATCAGCCGCTGGATCTTCTGCGTGACCGGCGGCGGTACAAACGCCGGAGCGGCTCCCGCGCCGCCACCGCCGCCACCGCCGCGTCCGCCACGGCCTCCGCCGGCTGCGACGAATACCGCGGCCGCAGCCTTAACCCGGGTGTTCAAGTCTTCGACGGCCTTCTTCACGCTCTCGGGAATTGGAGGAGCATTCGGCAGCGCCCAGCTGGCCGTCAAGTTAGTCAGAGCGGTGGTCATGGCCGTGGCTCTCCGCGCCGGCTCCGCCGTCTGCTTGGTCATGGCTATCAACGTATCCACGGCCTGGCGCCGCTTGGCGCGATCTTCGGCCGAGAATACGACGCGCGGGTCTTCTTCCACCACCATGGTGTGCGAGTCCTTCTTATCGCCCATCGCAATAGTGACCGTGTACTCGCCGGGATCGACCAGCGGAGCGCCGCCGCCGCGTC
>PLDF01000372.1 GCA_003135055.1 Bryobacterales bacterium
GGCGCTGGACTACTACGGGCAGACCCTGCCGCTCGTTAGAGCCGTGGGGAACCGCTCTGGCGAAGCCGCGACGCTGAACAACATCTCCTCGATCTTCAAGGATCTGTCCGTTCCCGACGCCGCGATATGGTTCGATAAACAGGCCGTCAATGTTTTGCAGAGCATCCGCCGCGACAACCAAGGCCTGTCTGATGAGCTCAAGCGCAGCTACGAAAAATCGATCGAGTCAAGGTATAGGTATCTCGCCAGCCTCCTGGTGGACCGCCAACGCTTCCGAGAAGCCGAGGAGGTGCTCAACCTGCTCAAGGACAAGGAGGCCAGCGACTTCATCCGGCGCGACGCCGTCGCCGACCAGTTACGCCCCGCCACCCTGCAACCCTCCGAGAGAAAAGCTCTGGAGCGCTATGAGCAGATTGTCGGCCAGGTGGTCACAATCGGGCAGCAGAGGGCGGCGCTAGTTGCCAAGCGCGACAAGGGGCAACTCGGCGCGGCGGACGTGGAGCAGGCCGCCCGGCTCGACGGCGATCTGGCCGCTGCCAACAGGGTGCTGCTGACGTTTCTACAGCAACAGGAGAAGGACTTCGCCCCCAGTTCGACAGTAGCCAAACGCACCGGCGAGCTTCGCGAAGAGGCCTCCGGCGTGCAGAAGGCGTTGCCGGCCCTGGGTATGGACGTGGTGGCCATCTACACGCTGGTGATGCCGGATAAATACATCGCTATGCTGGTGACTAGCGGCGCACGCAAAGCCTATACGACCAAGATCAAGGAAGCGGACCTCAACAAAAAGATCTTCGACTTCCGGCAGCTTCTGCAGAATCCCGCTTCCGATCCGCTGCCGCTGGCGCGGGAGCTTTACGGCATTGTGTTCCCCGAGGGGTTGCGGCAGGACCTCGATGCGATGCAGGCCAAGACTATCATGTGGTCGATCGATAGCACGCTTCGCTATGTTCCGCTTGCCGCCCTGCATGACGGCAAAGACTACCTGGTCAAGCGATTTCGCAACTCGCTGATCACGCCGGCGAGCCTGACGCGCCTCACCGAAGCCTCCGCGGCGGTGTGGCAGGGGACGGGATTCGGGGTCTCGGAGGCGAAAGCGGCATTTACGGCGCTGCCGTCGGTGCCGGCGGAGTTGCACGGCATTTTCCGGCAGAAGGATACGGAGACCGGGCCGGACACGGGGCCGATCGAGGGCGCAATTCGCCTGAATGGGGAATTCACGCGCGCCTCGTTCGAAAACGACCTGCGAGGCAGGCGGAACAGCGTGGTGCATATCGCCACGCATTTCGATTCGCAGCCGGGCGTTGCCGCTAATTCCCACTTGCTGCTGGGCGACGGCAGCGAATTGAGTCTGGCGGATATCGAAGACCAACAGGATTTGTTCGACGGCGTGGATCTGCTGACGCTATCGGCATGCAGCACGGCATTCACGAACAAGAGCGAAGACGGGCGCGAGGTGGACAGCTTCGGGACCATCGCGCAGCGGCTGGGGGCGAAGGGCGTCATCGCGAGCCTATGGAGCGTGAGTGACGCAGCCACGGCGCGGCTGATGGAAACGATGTACCGCATCCGCCAGAGCAAGCCCGAGTTGGGGAAGAGCGAGGCATTGCGGCAGACGCAGGAGCAGATGGTCAGCGGGGCTCTGAAGCCGCAGGCGGGCGACGCCAATCGCCGGGGAGTTCAAGTGCCAGGCGGCCATAGCGGCGCGAGCACATGGACGCACCCATACTATTGGGCGCCGTTCATTCTCATCGGTAACTGGAAGTAATTGGAAGTAACTAGCCGAGCCGTCGGCGGAGTGCCCGATTGTGTTAGATCGGCGCTTAATTGATGGCTCGGTGCACCTTCGCTGAAGACAGCCTAAAGGAAGCCCCAGAAAAGAATCGTCCTATGCGCTGAGCCCTTTTCCTCCGTCCCGATGACGCCCCCGCCAGGGCTTCTGAAATCGAGTCACAACATCACTTCCAGGTTTATTTTTCGCCGCTTTTCGGCCATTCTAAAGCACTTTAGCCTCCGCCGCTCCCGGCAGCCCCAAAATCGCCTGCTAGGCTCGAATCGAGGCTCTTATGGCAACCCCTAAACAAACCGCGGCTCACCGCACGAATGCACGAAAATCAACCGGACCGCGCACTCCCGCGGGCAAGGCCGTATCCCGATTCAACGCCCTGAAGCATGGCATCTACGCCGTTCACCGGATCATGTTCGACGAAAAACCCGAAGATCTCGCCGAGCTATCCGCCGAATATCACGAACACCACAGCCCCGCCAATTCTGACGAAAGCTTCCTCGTCGATACGCTCGTTCACAACCAATGCGCCTCCGCCGCACGCGCCGCGTCGAAGCCGAGCTCTGGCAGACCGCCTCCAACACCTTCCTGGTGAAAAACAGCGAGACCACCATAACCTGCACTTCCGGCGACGCCTTCGCCACCGATTCCTCCACCTTCGAGCGCCTCCAGCGGGTCGTCAATTCCTGCGAGCGCGCCTGGCACCGCGCCCTCAAAGAACTCCAACGCCTCAAAGTGGGGCAGGCGCTTTCGCCTGCCAAGGTACCTCCCAACGAGCCTGCCAACCCGGAGCCTGTGTCGCAGAAGCCCACCCCCCACCCCCGCCGCCCAACCCGAACCATCGAAACGCACTTCCGGAGAAATGGGTCCGGTCCGGCAGAATCCTAAGACCCCGCCCCCCGCCGCCCCGGAACCGATACCTGCCACGCCTTTTTGCCCGCCCGAACGCCCCTGCAAGCCCCGCAAAGACCCAGCCGTCTGCCGTAGATCGCGACCCAAAGCCGCCGGAAGCGGAATGAAGACTCTCCACCCCGTCTTTTGTCGATGCAACCGCAGGATTCGCCGAAAGCCGGGCAGCCACGTTGGTATAATACGCGCCTATGTTCCCCGGCGCCGCGCCGAGGCCACGCCGCCTCCGAGCCGCAATTCCACCAATCGCTCTACCCTCAGGCCCAAGCCGGAGTCATACTGATACTTGCACCCGCGAATGCCCAAACGTCCGGACGAGAATCTTACGTGGCGGGCGCGCTTCGCCTCGCTCCACAACGTACGGCCGCTGTTCGGCATGGTGTGGGAAACCAGTCCGCCGCTGGTATTCGCAACCGTCCTCCTGCGGCTCTTCCGCGCGGTTTTGCCGCTGGCCATGCTCTGGATTCCCAAATTGATCCTGGACGCCGTCGTGGCCCATGTCTCGCACGGAGCTGTCTCGCACGGAACGGGCAACCTGAACCGCATCTGGAAGCTGGTTGCCATTGAGGTGGGCTTGGCGATTTTGAGCGACATTCTGGGGCGGGTGAACACCCTGTGCGACAGCCTGCTGGGCGACCGCTTCACGGATCTGGTGAGCGTCCGCCTGATGCGCCACGCCACCGAACTGGACCTTGCATCCTTCGAAGACCCCGTTTTCTACGACAAGCTGGAACGGGCCCGCAGGCAGACCAATGGCCGCTTAACCCTGCTGGCCTCTCTGCTGAATATGGGGCAGGACACGCTGACGCTGATTTCGCTCTCGGCCGGCTTGATTATCTTTTCGCCGTGGCTGATGGTCCTGCTGGTGGCGGCGGTGATCCCGGCGTTCCTGGGCGAGACGCATTTTACGCAGCTCAGCTATTCCGTGCACTATCGCTGGACCCCGCAGCGGCGCATGCTCGATTACCTCCGTTTTCTGGGCGCAAGCGCGCAGAGCGCCAAGGAAGTCAAGATCTTCGGATTGGGCTCGCACCTTGCTCAACGATACGATGATATTGCCCAGGGCATTTATCTGGAAAATAAGAAGATAGCCATCAAGCGGGCCACCGTCGGTTCGCTGCTCAACGTACTATCTACAGGCGGTTATTATGGCGCCTATGTGGTGGTGCTGGCGAAGACGCTGGCGGGCGCCATTTCCATCGGCACGTTCACCTTCCTCACCGGCGCGTTCTCGCGGTCGCGCATGTTTATTGAAAGGATTCTCTCCGGCTTCAACGATATTTCCGAGCAGGCGATCTTCCTCAAGGACTTGTTTGAGTTTTTCGAAATGCAGCCGTCGATTCGTTCCCAGCCGGACGCCATTTCCGCGCCGCGGCCCATCCGCGAAGGCTTCGAATTCCGCAACGTGAGCTTCGGCTATCCGGGCTCCGACAAGCTGGTCGTCCAAAACATTAACTTTCGCCTGCATCCATTTGAAAAAGTGGCGTTAATTGGTGAAAATGGAGCTGGCAAGACCACCTTGGTCAAGCTGCTCGCCCGGCTCTACGACCCGACCTCCGGCCAGATTCTGCTGGATGGAATCGACCTCCGCGAATACGATGTCGAGGACCTGCGCCGCGAGATCGGCGTCATCTTTCAGGACTACATCCGCTACGATATGCTGGCGCGGGAAAACATCGGCTTCGGCAAGGTGGAATCGATGGGCGAGCAGCCGCGCCTCGATACCGCGGCGTACAAGAGCCTGGCGAAAGGTCTGATCGACCGGTTCCCGAAGGGTTACGATCAAATGGTGGGGCGGCGCTTCGAGGGCGGCGTGGATCTTTCCGGCGGCGAATGGCAAAAGCTGGCGCTGGGGCGGGCGTACATGCGCGACGCCCAGTTGCTGATTCTCGACGAGCCCACGGCGACCTTCGACGCGCGCGCCGAGTACGAGGTTTTCCAGCGCTTCGCCGAATTGACGCGCGATCGCATGGCCGTGCTGATCTCCCACCGGTTTTCCACGGTTCGCATGGCCGACCGCATCCTGGTGCTGGCGGATGGAGAGATCATGGAGCAGGGCACGCACCAGCAACTGGTCGCGCTGGGCGGCCGGTACGCCGAGCTATTCGAATTGCAAGCGGCAGGTTACCGGTAGGTGGCGCGGCCCCATGGGCTGCGAGTGAAAGTCATTCGATGGCTGGCGTAAAATAAGCCCATGTCCCCGAGCGGCGCCTAAGCCTAAGGCGCCCATTCTCCGAGTGGCGGACAATCCACTCGGGGCGGCCGTTGCCTGACGCAACCGCGTTTACCGGGACTAATCGGCTGCTGTTCTCCGGGCAGCGCATTCGATGGTGGACCCAACGTGCCGCTCAAGGCCCGCGCTGGCGCGGAGTTTAGGGCATCTCTCCGTAAACTCTCTGTCTTTTGCGACGGGCAGATGGGTGGAAATGGAAGTCGATTCAACCTAAAAACGGCAGTTGAAACGCCACTCACGAGCATGGCGTCCGTTCCTCGTAGCGCCGGCGATCTT
>PLDF01000400.1 GCA_003135055.1 Bryobacterales bacterium
CTGCTGTTTTGGACACGAGTGTTATGGCAGAGGTTTTGCCCCTACAGATGTTCGGTGACCCAAGACTCGGACGAGCCGGTGCTACTGCGCATGTTACCCTTCTGTTTACTGCTGGCGCCCACCGTGAAGCTGTGAAGCTACTCCTTTCCGCTGGTGACCGCCGTGTCACTGTATCCGAACTGGACGCTCCAGCCAAGCTCGGACACAAGGACTCTGCCGGCCTTATTAGGCGGGAACGGAGTCGACCGGCAAACGCCCATTAGCCCGCAGCGAGGCGGAATGGAAGACATCCGCGGCGGGGGTTTTGCTTTATGGGAGCACCTTGTTGGCGCAGCCCCGTGGTGAAACGATGAGATGAGCGATGTACTGATTCGGATCAAGAGGGCCATCCTGGCGGGCAACTATGCTTTCAGCGGCAAAGCCCGGTTGGAAATGGAGTGTGACGACTTGACGGAACTGGATGTCGCGGAGTCGATTGTGAACGCTGTGGCGATTTACAAGAAGCTGCGGTCCGATAGTCCGCACCGTGCCGGCAAGGAGTACCTGTATGTAATTCAGAGCCCCAATCTCGCGGGATTGGCGATATACTCCAAGGGAAAGCTGGTGCGCGAAGGCGGAGTCGAAACGTACTACTTTCTGATTTCTTCGAAGCGCGCGCTATAGATGGATATGGAAATAAATATCTGCCCCTCTTGCGGAAGCCGGCGCATCGCGAAACTACGCCGCGATTGGGACGGCGATTTCGAAGGCAAACGCTACGTGGTCCGGAACCTTGAGTACTACGAGTGTCCAGCTTGCGGGGAGCGTGTTTTCGACCGCGAGGCAATGCGGAGAATCGAAGCTCGCTCACCCGCATTCGGCCGGGCGCGGATGAAGCGTACAGCCTGATCGCAGGGCGTACCGAGGCGAGTGAATGCTGTTGCGGACGGGAAGCGGCACAATGAAGCCGGCTTGAAATCTCCGCGACCGGCCGCCCGGGATTCAGCGGCTGGCATAACCAGCCCGCTCAATCCCGGCGCAGCGCCGCCAGCGGGTCCATACGCGCCGCGCGCGCTGCCGGTATCCAGCACGCGAGCAGCGCGACCGCGATCAGCACCGCTGAAACGCCCGCAAAAGTGGCCGGGTCCGCTGGCGAAACCTCGTACAGCATGGCGCGAATCCATCGCGTGGCCGCGAGCGACCCCGCCAGTCCCACGCAGAATCCCGGCGCGATGATGGCGATGCCTTGCCTTAGAACGTGGCGCACAATGTCGCCGGGTTGCGCGCCCAGCGCCTGGCGCACCGCGAGCTCGCGGAATTGCCAGCGGACGCGGCAGCCCATCACGCCGTAAATTCCGGCAATCCCCAAGACCAGAGCCAGCGCCGCGAACGCGGCCAGCAGCGCGGCGGTGAAGCGCGGCTTGGAGACCGATTCGGTGAGGCGCTGGTCCATGGTTTGAATGGAGGCCACGGGCAGGCTGGCGTCGATGGCCGCGACTTGCTTGCGAAGCTCGCCCGCGATGACGCCGCTATCGAGCGCCGATTGCAGCACCAAGCCCACCGAGGCAAGCCCGGTCTGGCGATACGGGAAGTAGGCCGTGGGTTCGGGCGCGGCGGCCAGGCCGGAGGTCTTCACATCGCCCGCGATGCCCACGATCGTGCGCCAGGGCGTGTCGGCTCCTCCCGTGCGGATACGCCGGCCAATCGCGTTCTCGCGGGAGAAGTAACGGCTCGCCAGGGCTTGATTCACTACCGCAACAGGCGCGGCGGTTTGGTTGTCGGAATCGTCGAACAGTCTGCCGCGAAGCAACGGAATGCGCATGATGCGGAAATAAGCGGAACTCACCGAAGGATAGCGCGCGAAAGGCCGCTGCCCCTGTGGCGCCTGTGCGCGGCCTTCGATCTCGAAGAGATTGGTGGCGTGCCAGTCGCCGGGCGGCAGTTCGCCGGCTTGCGTTACCGCGGCCGATTGCACCCCGGGGATGGCGTGCGCGTGGTCCATCAGCTGGTCGATGAATGCGAGTTGCTGGGCCGGTTGTCGGTAGTGCGAAGCGGAGAGATTGATGGTGGCTGTCACCAGATGTTCGGGCTCGAATCCCAGATTGGCGTAGCGCATTTTCCAGAAGCTTTGCAGCATCAGCCCGGCGCAGGTGGAAAGAATCAGCACCGTGGCGATCTCGCAGGCGGCCACCATCGAGAGCGCGCGCAATGCGCCACGCCCACCCGCGATCGATGCCGCGCCGCTCTTGATCGCTTCGGCCAAGCGGGCTTCGGTGACGCGCAGCGCGGGCGCAAGTCCGAAGATTAACGTGGTGAGCATGCCGATCGCCACGGCGAAGCCCGCCACGCGCGCGTCGAACGGCAGTTGGTCCAAACCCGACATGCGGTAAGGGCTCAGCGCGAGCAGCGGGATCCGCAGCCAATAACCCAGCGCGATGCCGGCCGCGCACGCCACTATGCCGAGCAGCGCGCTCTCTGCAAGCAGTTGCGAAACCAGGCGCGCGCGCGATCCGCCCAGCGCGCTGCGAAGGGCCAGTTCGCGGTCGCGCTGCATCAGGCGGGCCAGCAGCAGATTGCTCACGTTGGCGCTGGCCAGCAGCAGCAAGAACGTTGCGGCGGCAAGCAGCAGCAGGCTAGCGGTCTTGAGTTTGCCGAAGAGATGCTCGCGCAGCGGCTCCATCTTAATGGCGATAGTGGGTTGGAACGGCGGAACCTCGAGGCGCCCTTGAATTACCGTCAATTCCGCCAGCGCCTGTTGCGCCGTGATCCCATTCTTGAGGCGGCCAATCACGTTGAAGATGATGGATGTTTGCTTGTGCTGCAACTCCGCGGCTTCGTCCTTGGCGAGCGGAGTGAGCACCTGGACCGGATCGGGTCCGGGAAACAGGAAGTCGCGCGGCAGCACGCCCACCACCGCGTATTGACGGCCATCGAGAGTGATGGAGCGGCCGGCAACGTTCGGGTCGGCGCCGAAATGTTGGCGCCACATTTCGTCGGTCAGGATGGCGACCTGGTCGCGGTCCTTATAATCCTCGTCCTGGGAAAAATTGCGGCCCAGCGCGGGGCGAACGCCGAGCACGGGCAGCAGGGATGCGGATACGCGGGCGGTGCGCGCTTCCAGCGGCTCATCGATGCCAGTGAGAGTGCGCGTGGCGTAGTTGAAGCCGGCGAGCGCGGTGAACGATCGGTTCTGGTTGCGCCATTCGAGGAAGTGAGGAGTGATGGTGACTTCGTCGGTGCTGTTGCCGCGCAAAATCTGGGTCATCCAAAGCAAGCGGTCCGCGTCGGCGTATGGCAGCGGGCGCAAGGCGACGGCGTTTAGGACGGTGAAGAGGGCGACGGTGACGCCGACGCCGAGCGTCAGGGAGCCAATCGCCGCCAGGGTGAAGCCGGGACGGCGGAGGAAGGTTCGGGCGCCGTAGCGAAGGTCTTGGGCCAGGGTTTCCAGTGCGCGCATATTGGTTAGAAGCTACGCGCGGCAAGAAGTTCCCCGAGGCGTTCTCGCAGATGGCGCGCGGACCGCACCGTGAACGGCTCCAGGGGCGCGTACTGGCCGGCAGTACGGCAGGACGTGTCAAGGCAGTACGGCGGCGCCACGTCCTGCAAACGCATCGTGAGGTATCGCCCGGCGGCAAACGCCGCTACATCGTTAGGCGGCGGCGGCTATGAAGGGCTAAAGGAAAGGGCAGTGCCGCTGCCGGTGTCTTCCGATTCGGCAACTAAAGCTGAACTGCACGCATCTCTATCGACTCGAATCCGGGGGCAGAGCATGACGATTCAACACGCTGAAACTCATCGCCGTGGCCCTTGATGTCCGGATTGGACAAATCGTGAAAGGCCTCTGACCGAAGGCGCAAGGTGGCGCGCGCGGCGGCCGTCAGCCCGCTCATCGAGGCTGGAAACGTCTACGTTCTCACGGCTGCCAGGTCTCCCGCGGCACAGACAGACCGGTGTCTCAGCGGCGCTGGATGAGACCCGCGCACCGGGTTTCGACCGTCCGTGCGGACGGCGGTCCGCTGCACATTCGGCGCACTACCACCGCCAGATAATGCTTCCTCGGCGGGAAGCTGTTAGCATGAAGGTTCTATTTCTCTATTTCCGCGATGAATAAGGAGGTGATCGTTGGCCGAGGTCCACATTCAGGATGGTGAAACTCTTGAGAACGCGCTGCGGCGCTTCAAGCGCAAGGTTCTGCAAGAGGAAATCATTAAGGAAGTTAAGCGGCACGCCTTCTATCTGAAGCCGGGTCAGAAGAAGCGAATCAAATCTATCCTGGCACGCAAGCGCAACCGCAAGAAGCGCACGCGCGACGGCGAGATGGAGCAAAATCGCCAGTAGTACCGGCTTCGGTTGAAATACGATCGCCGCTGAGATACTCATCCCCTGACGGCCGGTGTCCGGGGCGCAACAGACAGCTACGTACAAACGGGGACTGGCAGCCGCCAGATCCTGGCGAACGATGTCGTGAGCATGGCGAGATAGCAGCAATTCGGATGCCGGGAACGGTTGGCGCGTCCCGACTCGACAGATTTTATGTTTAGCCAGTGATCCCGCTCTCAGGCCTGAGCCTTCCGCGCTCACTTTAGTGCTGGACGCCCTCCGCCGTGAGACGCGCTCCGTAGCGCCAGCCGCAGTGCATTCGCCGCCCAGCGGGCTAAGCGGTTAGAGGCTGCCGGCCTTAGGCATCTAGTGAAGTGCGCGCGCAGCGGTCGCGGACGGTCACACGCTTGTAGCGCCGCGCACACACGTCAACACGATCTACGAGCTGACAACGCCCGATCCGGTCGCAATCCGGGAACTCGTTGGAGAGATACGCGCGCGCGGCGTCCGATGGGTGATCCTAAAAACGGCGGTTGAAACGCCACTCACGAGCCGCCGTTCCCCGTAGCGCCGGCGATCTTGTCGCCGGTTCTTTTTCCCGCNNGAAACCTCGACCGGTCATAGACTTCGTTTTTAGGGTGATTGCCGCCAAAGCACAGTACTGGAAGACGTAGAGAAGATGCCGCCCACCTCCGGCGAACAAATCCGATTCCCGGTCAACCTGCAACGCCTGCTCGATGAGGGACTGTTCGTAGCGTCCTGCAAGTTCGCGCTGTTGCATTCGCTCGCTGATCTTTCGGTCGAGAAGGGCGGCGATTCCGGGCGCCTCTGTTGATTTCCATCGATTAGATCGCAGCGAAGTTCATACAATCCTACTGGCGGCAGGCCGTGCCTTTCGCAACCTCAACCGATTCGCGCATTCTTCAACGGAACACTGGAAAAGCAGGCGGCCATTGTGAATATCGCCGGCGAGGCCCGCGCCATTCACGGAATGGAATTTGGCTGCGTGGCGGCAACCGGCGCCAAGGGTTGCCAGGGTCGTCCGGTCGATGCCCCGATGCGGAGCTTCAACTGCCCGGCGGCTGAGGACGGAACAAGGCGCCGCTCGGCGAAGAACTCGTTCGAGACGCCAAGGGCTGAAGGTGGCGACAATCCTGTGGGATTCCGAACCAGGGAAAAATATTCGCCGCCGGTTATAGTTTTGCGCTCCGGCTTCCGCTTAAACGGGTGAAGGCGGCAGATAGCGGACAAAACGCTTTCTTCAGCCGAATGAAAAATACGGCAGCTAACCCTTAAGGAGGGCAAGAAGATGAAAAACCTAACGACGAATTTGATGCTCGCAGCGATCGCTCTGGCGGCTGCGCCGGGCGTGGTTTCAGCGCAACAGTTGAAGGCTGAGATCCCCTTCGCCTTTCGGGCGCAAGGCACGATGGTTCCCGCGGGAACGTACACAGTGACAAAGAACAATACCAGTGGCTTGCCGAAGTTCCTGCTGAGGAGCGTGGCATCCGGCAATTCGATCTTGTTAGTGAACCCGATTCCAGGGGATCCGAAAAAGGCCTGGGAAGCCAGCGGCGCCGCGGTGCTGGAGTTCGAATGCGGCGATAGCGGTTGCGCGTTGAATCGCCTTTGGAGCGGCCACAGCTCACCGGCCTACACGTTCAGCCATCCGAACGCGGAGAAGGGTGAGCGCACTCGCTTGGCGGTGATCCGCCTGGCCGTGAGCAAGACGAATTAGCGGCCGGCCGGATCCATAATTGCAGACCAGCCGGATAGAGCGAAGGCGGCGCCATTCGGGGCGGATGGCGCCGCTAACCTTACGGAAAACGGAGGCGGAAGAAGCCCGTTTCAGGCGCGCGTGAGCCGCAACGCAACGTCTATGGAACACTTGTAGCCCAAAGCACGCGCTGGAACTTCACCTTTTTGGAAAAAAAGGAGGGCTCCTACTGTCGGCAGCGCTGGCGCACGACGCCCACCCGCGGCCAATGCTTCCCTTGCGGGTAGTCCTCCGGTTCTCGGCGATCAACCCTGCGGCTATGGCGTGAACCCGCCGGGGCCAGCCTCCCGCTTTAGCGGAAGGTGCGCGGCCAGCAGCGCGGCGCAACCGCCGACGAACATGAAGCGGGGAGCCCGATTAACGATCTCGCCTTCCAGTGCGCCGTCCATCCCTCTCGCCCCTTGGCGCCGCTATGGACTCGGCCGCCGGCGGAAAAAGTTCCTCGATGTCGCCGCTCGATTCGCGGGAGTTCGTCGAATCGCGGATTGGCGCCAGGCCTCGGCTTCGATCCGGATCGAGCCGCGTCGCGTAGCCGGAAACGTGCAGTTCATTTCGAACCGCTTTTCCTTCGCGCCAGGAAGCCCGTGCCGCGGAACACGGTAACGGCCGGGGAGCCCCTCCCTTTTTCGGAAAAATAGGACATTCTATCGCGCGCTGTGGGATCCGCGTCTCGATTGCGGCCGTGGCGGCGTCATCGCACCGAACCGGCTTTTGCCGCGAGGTGCGGCGCGACTCCCTTGCCTGCCATATAGGCAAGGCGGGTCTCGTGCATGCCGTCCTTGGGGTCGATCGCGTAGTAGACCGTCGCGTTCCCGGTGCACGCATGTTCCTCGCCGCGCAGTCGGTCGAAAATGAGCCTGTCCTCCCCATCGCCGGAGGGAAAAGGCGAGCACGACCATAAATGCACGAGATGGAGCAATTTCATTTTATCGATCGCGAGCCCCGACGGGCGCACGAACCCTCCGAATTTCTGACTGTACACTCCCATGTCCACACCGACGCTTTCGATTTCATCCGCGCAAAGGGCCTCTGCCGTATTGCCGTCGGCATAGATGGAATAAGCGAAGGCCCATTTTTTCCCTTCTATCGCAGCCATCACCTGGGCGATATGATCCGGATGCAGCCAGTCGTCATCATCCAGGTACACGACAATTTCCGCATTGGCGAGCAGCGTGAGCGCCGAACGCAGCGAGCCGCCGAATAGGCAGTCGTGGACGCCGCCGTGCCTCTTCGAGGTCGAATAGTGCAAATCCAGCCATGTCAGCAGTACATTATCAGGGGCGTCGCCGAGCGCCTTGCGAAGCTGCCCGCCTCTGTTTTCCGGATCGAAATCGACCCCAACCAGAACCTGCATCCTGCCTGAATAATTCTGACGGTAAACCGAATGCACCGCCCTGATCAGGGAATCGCGGCACATCGTGGTCACCACTACCGCCACATCGTGTTTCATTTTGGATATCCCCCCGCCTAATCGCTCCGAATGCAGATTAGCACAGCCGATCTTTTTCCTGAACGACATAACGGGGACGATTCATCGCTTGTTGGCAGAAACGCCAGTCCGACCTTTCAACGACCAAGGGGCAGGATTACCTTAGCAAGGCGGCGCTAACCCGTCACACAGTAGCTGCTTGCCTCCTGGGTTTCTCCAACCCGGCCTCCGCCGCGATGACAAACCCTTAAAACCACGCGCTCCGAAATCTCAGTCACAGCGCTTCGCAAAAAATCCAATCTCGCAAATATCGCGTCCACAGGTACCTCCACACGCCACCCCGAATCCCCAGCCGCAGCCGCGTATAGCGCCGCTAACCAATTAATATATCTTATACTTACGCGATATTGGGTTCGTTTTTTCTCTTTTCCAATGCCCTCCAAAACCGCCCTTTATCAAGCGCCCGCCTCAGCCATTCCCGCCCTCCAAGTCGCTGTGTTGCCCCAACTGCCCGTGCTAACCTGGAGTCGGGTCTGTAAGTCATGTACGACAGCACTCCTGGTCTGTCGCCGACCCTCAATCTCCCCGCGCTATACTGGAGTCGGGTCTGTAAGGGTACGCCACCACCCGCCGGTGCGGTTGACGCTAGTTTGCGCCACATGATACGCTAAGTCTCTTAAAGACGCCGTACGTTCCGCTGTTCTCTCATGGACAAAATTCTTCACCAGTTGGGCGAGCTTCTGCTGACAGCCCTGCCCACATTCCTGCTGATCCTGTTTCTCAATTATTATTTGAAGTTCGTTTTCTTCAAGCCGCTGGAAAAGGCGCTGCGGCAGCGCTACGACGCCACCGAAGGCGCGCGCAAGCTGGCGGAAGAGAGCCTGCAGCGCGCAGCCGCGAAAACCGCGGACTATGAAGCTACGTTGCGCGCCGCCCGCGGCGAGATCTACCAGGCGCAGGAACAGGCGTACAAAGAGTTGCGGGAAGGCGTCACGGCCCAGATCGCCGAAGCCCACGCCAAGTCGGACGCAGCCATAAAGCAGGCCAGAGCCGCACTTGCGCAGGACGTGGAAGCGGCCAAGGCCGGTCTGGCGCAGGATAGCGAAACGGTGGCGAATCAGATTGTGGAATCCATCCTCCGCCGGCGGGCGGCATGAAGCGCCCCTTGCAATGGAAGCTTCGGGCGAAGCGGCTGTTGCTTGGCCTGGTGGCCGCGGTTCCTGTATTCGCGCAGGAAGTTGCGCATCGGGTAACCCAGGAAGCAAAGACCAAATCCGGTCTCAGCCCCACCCTCGAATCTATTCTGCTCTGGGTCAACTTCGCGATTCTCGTGGGCGGCTTGGCCTATCTCGTCAGGAAGTACGGCAGCCCGTTCCTGGCTGCGCGATCGCAGAAGATCAGCCAGGATATCCTGGAAGCCGCCCGTGTCCGCCAAGACGCCGAAGCGCGCACCACTGAAGTGGACCGGCGCCTGGCCGAGCTGGAGTCGGACCTGGCCGCGATCCGCGCGGAATCGCAGAAGGAGCTCGAATCGCAACGTCGCTATGCCGCCAACCGTAGGGCGGCTGAGATGGCCAAGATTCAGGCGCACGCGGAATTGGAAATCGCCGCCGCCGGAAAGCTCGCGCGCCTTGAGCTGAAGCGCTACTCGGCCGAGCTGGCGCTCGCTCTGGCCGCGCAAAAAATTCAAGCGCGCATGACGCCCGATACGCAAGATGCGCTGGTGCGCGGTTTCGTGAAGGACCTCGACCGCCCGGCATCGAGCGCGCTAACCAACTAAATATGATGCCGCAACGAATTGCGCCGATTGGTGGGGTATGCTTTAGTTCGCCCGGCAGCCTTACCAAGCCCGCCGCGCGGTACTGCACGGCACAGCCGCGAAGGCAAGCCGGCTCGCTTCCGCCTGCAGAGATACTAAAATAAAAGATGACCCTTTCAGCCGTAGCTGCGCGGTACGCGAATGCCCTTGCGGACGTCGTTTCGAATCGGACATCCGCCGCGGGCAATTCAGCCCTCCAGCCGCAGGATGCCGTAAGGGAGTTGCGCGCCTTCGAAGCCGTCCTCGCTCAATCGCACGATCTGCGCGAGGTGCTGCAGACGCCCGCCATCACCGGCAGCCGCAAGAAGGCCGTAGTCGGCCGCCTGGCGGATCTTCTGCAGCTTTCGCGCATCTCGCGCAATTTCCTGTTGGTGCTGATCGGCCGCCGCCGCATCGCCTTGCTGGGAGAGATTCTGCGGGCGTTCGAAATCGTGCTGGATGAGCGCAGCGGCTATATGCGCGCGGAGATCTCATCCGCCACCGCTCTCGGCGACGCGCAACGCGCGCAGATCGGCGCCGAGCTCGAAAAAATCGCGGGCAAGCGCATCCGTACGGCGTGGTCGGTGGACGAATCGCTCATTGGCGGGGTGGTGGCGAAGGTCGGTTCCACGGTGTATGACGGTTCGGTGCGCGGGTCGCTCGAATCGCTCGGCCGGCGGTTGAGCGCGGCGACGTAGCGTACGACAGGCCTCCTGGCCTGTCGGGTGTTGTACGACAGGCCTCCCGGCCTGTCGGGGTGTCGTAGGACAGGCCCTCTGGCCTGTCGGGTTTGAAAGTAGCGGAAGGAATTATGGCTCAAATTCGAGCGGACGAAATTACCAGCATCCTGCGCCAGGAGATCGAGCACTACGAGCAGGCGATCGACGTCTCCGAAACCGGGTCCGTGATCTCGGTGGGCGACGGCATCGCGCGCATACATGGTCTCGAAAAGGTTATGGCGGGTGAGTTGATCGAGTTCCCGCACGAGGTTGCGGGCATCGCCATGAACCTGGAGGAAGACCAGGTGGGCTCGGTGCTGCTCGGCGACTACACCGCAATCCAGGAAGGCGACCAGGTGAAGCGCACCGGCCGCATCATGTCGGTACCCGTGGGTGAAGCCATGATCGGCCGCGTGGTGAACGCGCTCGGCGTGCCCATCGACGGCAAGGGACCGATCCACGCCTCCGGCTTCAACCCTATTGAACGCCTGGCGCCGGGCGTGGTCGACCGCCAACCTGTAAAAGAGCCCATGATGACCGGCATCAAGGCCGTGGACGCCATGATCCCCGTGGGCCGCGGCCAGCGCGAGCTGATCATCGGCGACCGCCAGACCGGCAAGACCGCCATCGCGATCGACGCCATCATCAATCAGAAGGGCGGCGACATGATTTGCATTTATGTCGCTATCGGGCAGAAGCGCTCCACCGTGGCGCAAGTGGTGAAGACGCTCGCCGACGCCGGCGCAATGGATTACACCATTGTCGTTTCGGCTTCGGCATCCGACCCCGCGCCCATGCAGTATCTTTCCCCGTTCTCCGGCTGCGCCATCGGCGAGTATTTCCGCGACAAGGGCGGCCATGTGCTGTGCGTTTACGACGATCTTTCGAAGCACGCCGCGGCCTATCGCGAGATTTCGCTGCTCTTGCGCCGTCCGCCGGGACGCGAGGCGTTTCCGGGCGACGTGTTCTATCTCCATAGCCGCTTGCTGGAGCGCGCCGCCAAGCTGAACCAGGAAAACGGCGGCGGTTCGCTCACCGCCCTGCCCTTCATCGAAACCCAGGCGGGCGACGTTTCGGCGTACATTCCCACCAACGTCATCTCCATCACCGACGGTCAGATTTTCCTCGAAGCCGACCTGTTCAATTCCGGCCAGCGCCCCGCCATCAACGTCGGCATCTCCGTCAGCCGCGTGGGCGGCAACGCGCAGACCAAGGCGATGAAGCAGATCGCCGGCAGCTTGCGCCTCGATCTGGCGCAGTATCGCGCGCTGGCGGCCTTCGCGCAGTTCGGCTCCGATCTCGACAAGGCTTCGCAACAGCAGCTGAACCGCGGCAAGCACCTGACCGAGATTCTCAAGCAGAAGCAGTATTCGCCGCTGCCGCTTGAAAAGCAGATCGCCATCATCTACGCCGGCACGCAAGGCTTCCTCGACGATCTTCCCATCGAGCACTGCCGCAAGTTCGAAGAAGAGTTCTACCGTTTCCTCGACAACGCGCATCCCGCCATCTTCGAAGAGATCCGCACCAGGAAAGCTCTCGACGACGGTCTGCGCGCCAAACTCGGCGATTCCATTAAAGAGTTCAAAAGCCGCTTCCTGGCGGAGCTGTCGGTAGCCGTGCATGCCTAGTTTGATCGATATCCGGCGGCGCATCCGCTCGGTAAAAAACACGCAGCAGATCACCAAGGCCATGAAGATGGTCTCGGCCGCTAAGCTGCGCCGCGCGCAGGATCGCGTGATCGCCGCGCGTCCGTACGCTTCCGCGTTGCGAAAAGTAATCGCCAACGTGGCCGCCGCGGGCGCGGGCGCCGACCGCGTGGCCGCGAATCCCTTGTTGGCGCAACGCTCCGAAAAGCGCGTGCTGCTGGTGCTGGTCACGGGCGATAAGGGCCTGGCCGGCGCATTCAACAGCAATCTCATCAAAACCGCGGCGCGTTTCTCCGCCGAGCATGGCGGCGCCGAAATGACGCTCGAGTTAATCGGCCGCAAGGGCCGCGATTTCTTCCGCAAGCGCAACGCCAAAATTTCGGGCGACCAGATCGGTTTGGCCGCTAAGCCCCAGTACGAAGAAACCGCGGCTATCGCGCGCCGTGCGATGGATATGTTCCGCAACGAAGAGATCGACGCGGTCTACCTGCTCTACAACGAATTCAAGAGCATCATGACGCAGAAGGTCACTCTTTCGCGCGTGCTGCCGGTGGAAATGAAAGCGGAGCGGGCAGCCGTCGATTACATTTTTGAGCAGCTCCCGGGCGTGATGCTCGAAGCGCTGCTGCCCCGGTACGTCGAAACGGAATTCTACCGCGCGTTGCTGGAATCGACCGCGGCCGAGCATGCCGCGCGCATGACCGCGATGGACGCGGCCACTTCCAATGCCGGCGACGTCATCGATACCCTGACTTTGAATATGAACCGCGTGCGCCAGGCCAGCATCACCAAGGAAATCATTGAAGTGGTGAGCGGCGCCGCCGCCGCCGAGTAAGCCGTGGCGCGGGCCCATGGCCTGCGCTTCTGGCCCAAGCAAACCGATGCCGTTGAGTAAAGCCGCCGCCGAGAAGAATCTTATGGCAACAACCACCAGTGCAGCAGTATTGGGCAAAGTAGTCCAGGTCTCCGGACCCGCCGTGGACTGCGAGTTTCCCGAGGGCCAGATTCCCCTGGTTCACACCGCCATCCGCGTGACCAGCGAGGGATTCGACGTTCCCCAGCCCATCGACATCATTTGCGAGGCGGAGCAGCATATCGGCGAAGGCCGCGTGCGCACCATCGCGCTGCAGCCCACCGAGGGCCTGGTCCGCGGCATGAAGGCGGAAAGCCTGGGCCATCCGGTGGAAGTGCCGGTGGGGCCGGAGACGCTCGGACGCGTGCTCAACGTCATCGGCCAGCCCGTCGACAAGATGGGCCCAGTCAACGCGAAGAAGTTTTATCCCATTCACCGCGAGGCGCCTTCGTTTGAAGAGCAGTCCACGCGCCTCGAAATGTTCGAGACCGGCATCAAGGTGATCGACCTGCTTGAGCCCTACCTGCGCGGCGGCAAAATCGGCCTGTTCGGCGGCGCGGGCGTGGGCAAGACCGT